>CACHLP010000015.1 GCA_902580665.1 uncultured Pelagibacteraceae bacterium
TCTCCATGATGAAGTGTTCTCCATTCAGTGTCTAACTCATATGCTTTTGTTATCCCCTCAGTTACGAGATTGGTACCCAATGGCCCATACACTGGCAGTTTTTTGCCTCTATTTTGAGTTACCCATGAATAGAGGTGAAAGTCAGCTAAATCGGAAATATGATCTGAATGCAAGTGAGTTAATAAAACTGCATCTAAATTACCAAGATTAATACTCCAATTTAATAGGTTTTGCCTGCTACCATCCCCAGTATCAACCACAAACATATGATCAGGAGTTTTTATCATTATGCAAGGCTCAGCTCTTCCTTTACCAGGCAAGGGTCCCCGTGATCCACAAACAAGACCAATAATATAATCACCATCAAAACTTATTAATTTATCCTGATTATTCCATTGTCTATCAAAATCAAAATCTATCAAAAGATTTTGAACAGTAGTAGTTCTTATTCCGATAAGTGCAATAATGAGTATTAAAATTGAGGTTATCAAAAAAAAATAAATTTTTTTCATATTTATTGGCTAGACATCCTCTTCGATGTTACAAGCAATAAAGTGATAAGTAATATTTCAATAATAATAAATTGAGTAGCAAAGGTTGCATCATGTGCTGCCCATGAGATCACTCTAAATAAAGCAGTAACACCTAAAAGCATCGCGGGTGCATAAAACCAAATACTTCTTAAAGTATAAGCTGCAAGTATCATCATTAAACCAATGCAAAAAAAATAGCTTCCTACATCACCAATTAGACTACTTCGACCTAATCCTTCGGAAATTTCTAAGATACCAAAGTTAGCTCCAGCTTTGTAAGGAGAAATCACCCAGAGGAGACCAATTGCAATAAACAAGATCCCATTGATAGCATTTAAAACAACTAAAAATTTATTCATAATCTTTCCCCTTTAGTATTATTAAATAATGTTTATTTTTATTATAATCAATAATAAGGTTCAATATGGAAGTTAAAAATAAGGTTTATCCCAGTAAGGATCAGATGAGGGGGTTTCCTTGAAACTGCAACTGACAATGAATCAATCTATATGGTTAACTTCCATATTGAAACCAAAGAAATAAATGATTGAACTATATACTTCGCCTACACCAAATGGATATAAGATTTCCGTCGCACTAGAGGAACTTGAAATACCTTACAATGTTCACGTTGTTAATCTACAAGCTGGAGATCAAAAAAAACCTGAATTCTTAGCAATGAATCCAAATGGACGCATTCCTGTGATTGTTGATCTAGAAAATAATAATCTTTCAATTATGGAAAGTGGTGCTCAACTCATTTATTTAGCTGAGAAAGCAGGAAAACTTTTACCTACCGAAACAATTGCTCGTTCTAAAGTTATTCAATGGTTGATGTTTCAGATGGGTGGCATTGGTCCAATGATGGGGCAAGCCAACGTTTTTTTTCGTTATTGGCCTGGTGATAAAATCAAGGCGGCTGTAGATCGTTATCAAAATGAAGGTCGACGATTATTCGAAGTAATGGAAACACGCTTAAAGGATAATGAATTTTTAGCCGATGATTTTAGCATTGCTGATATTGCCAACTGGTGCTGGGTTAGGACATATAAGTGGTCAGGTATAAAAATTGATGGCCTTATAGGCCTACAAAGATGGATGCAAATGATGGAAGATCGCCCAGCATGTAAAAAAGGTGTAGCCGTCCCAATTGATATTATGGAGTTGATGAGAAATATGAAACAATCAAAGGACTTAACTGATACGGGTTCGAAAATTATACAGAAATAGATAGATATTATGAATTTACCAAATCCATTAGTAGTACTTGGCGGAGTCGGGTCACCTTACACACGCAAAATGTTATCTTATCTTCGATATAAAAGAATTCCTCATAAAATGATTTGGGGAGATCCTTCAAAATATCTAGATCAGAAAGGAATAGAAAAACCAAAACCCAGTTTGCTGCCAACGTTTGTATTGCCCGATGAAGATGGAAATTTAAAAGCAGTAACTGACTCCACTCCTTTAATAAGAAGGATTGATAATGAGGTCCGTGAACGAAGTACGATACCATCTGACCCCGCTCTTGCGTTCATTAATTATCTAATAGAAGATTTTGCAGATGAGTGGGGTACTAAATATATGTTTCATTATCGATGGCATGATCAAAAAGATGCAAATAATGCAGGTACTATTTTACCACTTCAGACTATAGGAATGATGCCAGATGAAATGCTAAAAAATGTCAAAGAAATGATCAGTAAAAGGCAAATTGACAGATTGTGGGTAGTGGGCTCAAATAATGATACAGCGCCTATAATAGATGCAAGTTTAAGGCGCTTATTAGGTATTCTTGAAAAGCATTTTGCATCTGCATCTTACCTATTAAGTAAAAGACCCTCTTCCTGCGATTTTGCTTTATACGGTCAACTGTCTCAGCTTGTTAACTTTGATCCAACTCCCAGAGAAATTTGTCACAAAGTATCGTTGAGAACAGTCGCTTGGGTTGGGTTAATTGAAGACCAGTCTGGCATTGAAGTTACAGATAAACAATGGGAGTCAATTGAAAGTTTACCATCGACAGTAAGAGATTTACTTATTGAAATTGGAAATGGGTATGTGCCTGCACAATTAGCAAATGCAAAAGCTATGGAAAATGGTGATAAAGAATGGGAAACAGAAATTGATAATTGCCTTTGGAAGCAAAAATCATTTCCCTACCAGGCAAAGTGTCTTAAATGGGTTAATGAAGAATATAGCGCACTTCAAGAAAATGATCGAAAAAAAGTTGATAACCTCCTTGATGGTACAGGATGCGAGAGGCTAATATTATAATTATGAAAGTAGATTTATATTTTTCTTTTAGAAGTCCTTATTCTTATTTAATTTTACCTCGCATAGTTCTGTTAAGGGATAAATATGGTGTAGATGTAAATTTTAAACAGGTTTATCCTTTAGCAATTAGGGAACCAGAATTTTTTAAAGGTAAAAACTATTTTACATATTTTCTTTTAAAAAGAATTGATTATCTCTTACAGGCGAACAAGCTGGGTATGGTCTTCAGAAAGCCTAATCCTGATCCAATTAAACAAAATATGTTAACTGGTAAGATTTCAGATGACCAACCACGTATTTTCAAATTATGTCACTACTGTCAAGCAATTGAAAAGGATAGGCAACTTGATTTTGCTGTAGAAGTATCAAGTAAAATTTGGAGCGGTTTGAAGAATTGGAATTCAGACGAGTCAATTTCTGAGTCATCAACAAACATAGGTCTAAATCACATTGATATAGAAAAAAAACGTATTGAGAAGGAGCAGGGTTTGATAGACGAAATAAAGCTAAATCAAAAAGAACAACTAGAAGCTGGCCATCATGGAGTTCCCTTAACAGTATATAAAGAAAAGTATTTTTTTGGCCAGGATCGTTTTGAACATCTATTAATAGAATTAGTAAAAGACGGTCTTGATATAAAAAATTGACTTAATAAATATCACCACTACTCAGTTGAAACTCCTCTTATTTTTTCTGACCTTCTTCTTAATAACTCAACAACAGTTAACAACAATATTGATAATATAACCAGAATGGTTGCAACAGCTAGTATTGTGGGACTAATTTGCTCCCTGAGACCAGTAAACATTTGCCATGGGAGAGTTTTTTGACTTGCAGAGCCAACAAATAGGACGACCACGACTTCATCAAATGAAGTTATAAACGCAAATAAGCCACCAGAAATAACTCCAGGTAATATTAAAGGCATCTGGATTTTTAAGAATGTTCGTATTGGGCCAGCGCCTAAATTAGCAGAGGCTCTTGTCAGACTTTTATCAAACCCAACTAAAGTTGCTGTTACTGTAATAATTACAAATGGTATTCCTAAAGCTGCGTGCGCCAAAACAATTCCAATATATGTACCCTGCAATCCGATACGAGAATAAAAAAAATACATACCAGCTGCGGAAATAATCAAGGGAACAATCATAGGTGAGATCAAAATAGCCATTATCAATTTTTTGAATGGTACATCTGACTGACTTAGGCCAACTGCTGCAATAGTACCTAGAGCAACTGAAATTAGTGTTGCTAGTGGAGCGATTCGAAATGAGTTAGTAAGAGCAGTTTGCCAATCAACATTGGTGAAAAAATCATTATAATGTTTTAGTGAATAACCCTCACTTTGAAAATTTAACATTTCAGGTGTAAAAGTAAAAAAATCTTGGGCATTAAATGAAAGAGGAATTATTACTATTATTGGTGCAATTAAAAAGAAAAATACAAAAGCACAGATACATTTAAAAATTATGTCCCATGCTCTATATAATCTCGTTGCATAAACTGGTAGTGCCATATTCCTTAACCTAATTTAACATTGTCAATGCCAATAATTTTATCGTACACATAATATAGTATAAGTACGGCAACCAAAAGAATACTTGCTAAAGCAGCTCCAAGTCCCCAGTTCAGTGAATAAGAAATATGATATGCAATCCTATTTGAAATGAATGTTCCTGAGGTTCCTCCAACAATTTCAGGGGTTATATAGTATCCTATTGATAGTATAAAAACTAAAATACAACCAGCCCCAACCCCTGGTATTGACTGTGGAAAATAAACACGTCTGAAGGATGTCCATTCATTCGCACCTAATGATTTTGCAGCTTTCACATAACTCTCAGGTATTGTTTTCATAACTGAGTATAAAGGCAATATCATAAATGGCAGTAAAATATGTGTCATGGCAACGATAGTTCCAAATTGATTGTTTATCAATTGCAAGCGGTCAAGATCTCCTACAAGGCCGACAAGTACAAGAATATCATTTATTACACCCTCTTGCTGTAATAGAACTTTCCATGCTGATGTCCTGACAAGAAGAGAAGTCCAAAAAGGCAAAAGAACAAATATTAGTAATAAGTTGGCAGTCTTTAGAGGGAGACTTGAAATTAGATATGCAACTGGATATCCCATCAGCAAACATAATAGTGTGATTAGAACACTCATATAAATTGTTCTCTGAAATAAAAATAAATAAATTCTTTCAGTCTCATCACGTTGAGAAATGCCCTCTGTTGTTTTTATCAAATCAACTGCATTTAAAAAATAACCACTAGTTACTTTTGGTGAATAAAGCTTAAGTAATCTCCAAAATTCTATATTTCCCCACTTTTTATCAATATTTAAAAACTTTTCTTTATAATTAATTTCCTGATCAATATCCCATTTTTTAATACTTCTTCCAGTTTTTCTAAATGTTGAGGCGATCCCACTCATTTCGTAATTGAGCCTGGAACCTAATCGTGTGTGAGTTTTATTTTCAACAGCAATTTTGAGATCTTTAGCCAATAAAAAGTACGTTTGTTCGCTGGGTAAGCCACTATCATCATCCCACTTTGAAAGCTCCTCAATTGTTCCAGGTAGTGTCCTGCTTACTATTTGATTTTCAACCGATCTGAATAGCATGTCAGCTATTGGAAATACGAATGTTATTAAAATGAATAGAAGTAATGGTGAGATCAATAAAAGTGCATTTACTTTTTGTCTTACCTGAGACCTTTTTAGTGATTTTTGTAAATCATGTTGATGAACTATTTGTTTTGACTCAGTCAGAATATTATCCTTTAAAAAAAAAGGGGGCAAAAGCCCCCTTAATTTTTATGTGTTATAATTTTTTACAAAGTAAAAGATTATTTTGCTAGCCATGCATTCCATTTTGCATCGAGATCGTCCCTATAATCTGCCCACCATGTGAAGTTATATACAAATATATTTTTTGCATTATCAGGTGCAGTTGGCATATGTGGACCCATTTCGATTCCAAGCTCAGCATGCTTTCCCACTAATGGAGCGGAAGAAGCCCTCGCTGGTCCATAAGATATGTACTTCGCTTGATCAGCAAGTCTTTGAGTATCAGTTGCGAAGTAGAGATAATCCAGTGCAGCTTGTTGTCTTTCAGGTGATAGCCCAGTTGGAATTATCCATCCATCCAAGTCGTAAACTTGAGCATCCCACATCATTTTTACAGGCTGATTTTGCTCTACGATTAAAGAGAACAGCCTTCCATTGTAGGTTGATCCCATAACAACCTCTCCATCAGCTAGTAGTTGTGGTGTATCAGCTCCAGCTGACCACCATATGACACTGTCTTTGATCTCATCAAGTTTAGCAAAAGCCATACTTTGACCTTCTTCAGTTTCAAGTACATCATAAACATCTGCTTTAGCTACTCCAGAACATAACAATGCCCACTCCATATTGTTTATAGGTCTTTTTTCAAGTGACCTTTTTCCAGGAAAGGTATTTAGATCAAATACATCACAAATATCATCAGGTTCTTTACCACCCCACTGATCAACATCAGTTCGGAAACCAAATGTAGTTGAATAAACAATTTGCGGTACGAAGCAGTCTGCGACTATTAAATCACCAAAGTCCTCAGAAGCTGAAGTGCCGTCAGGCGCAGCAGCTAATTGATTGTCATGGTCTATCTCTAAAGCTAGTCCTTCGTCACAAAGTCTTATGGCGTCAGATCCAACAACATCAACAACATCCCATGTAACATTACCAGCTTCGTTCATAGCTCTTAACTTTGCAACAGCTTCAGCAGCACTGTCGTCATTAATTATTTTTATACCTGTTTTTGCAGTATAAGGTTCATGATAAGCAAGTGTTTGTGATTTAGTATAAGCACCACCCCATGAAACAATCGTCATATCAGCTTTTGCTACGGTTACCGACAAAACCATAGATACAAGTGCCAATAAAATTATGTTAATTCTCATTTTATATTTTCCTCCTTAAAAATTAGAGCTAAAAAAGTAATTTCAAAGCTCAAAGTCTAGAGCACGACAATCTGAAGCATTCCAGCTAATTTTCGTTTTATCGCCTCTTTTGAGGGTATGATTATCGAACGAATTAGGTATTTTTACAATAAATTTCGAGTTTTTTTCAACTAATAATCTACATCTAATGTGATCGCCTAAATATATCAGCTCCACAACCTCCGCATCTGTAACATTCTCCAACGAGTCATCAATTTTTACCCTTTCAGGCCTAATTGAAATTGTCGTTTTTTCTCCAATATCACCCGAATTTACTGCAAGAGCTTTAAATTCATTATCATTAACTTCAACAGTTACTATCTCCCCCATAATTGATTTAATCTTCCCATCAAATTTATTATTTTCTCCAATAAATTGAGCCACAAAAGAGTTTGTAGGTTTCTCGTAAAGCTCGTTGGGACTTGCGAGTTGTTGAATTATACCCTCATTGAAAACAGCAACTCTATCCGACATTGTTAACGCTTCTGATTGGTCGTGGGTAACATAAACAACGGTAATTCCAAGATCATCATGAAGATGCTTAATTTCATATTGCATTTGCTCTCTTAGCTGTTTGTCAAGAGCGCCTAATGGTTCATCCATTAAAACAAGATCAGGCTCGAAGACTAGGCTCCGAGCAAGGGCTACTCTTTGTTGCTGTCCTCCTGATAATTGTGCGGGCATACGATTTTTGAAATGTTCCATTTTTACCATTTGAAGAGCTCTAGTTATTTTTTCCTCCCTATCGACCTTATCAATTTTTCTCACCTCAAGTGGAAATGCTAAGTTCTCAGCCACAGACATATGTGGAAATAGTGCATAATTTTGAAAGACCATTCCAATGTTCCGTTTATATGGAGGAATATTGTTAATCAAATTTCCATTAAGTTTTATTTGACCGTTCGTTGAATTCTCAAAACCTGCAAGCATCATCAAGCAAGTAGTTTTACCTGATCCTGAAGGACCTAGCATGGTAAGAAATTCACCTTGAGAAATGTTTAGATTGAGATTTTTAACAACAAGTTCTTTTCCATCATATGTTTTTTGAACATTTTCAAAAGTTACAAAATCTTGACCAACTTTACTCATTAAAATATTTTAATTTAAGTGCATACTCGTATCATCTATATATCATTTATGCAATTTAATCGTAATTCATTTTTAAATAAGTTATAATAAAGGATAAATTTAGATATATTTTAAAAACTCAATGAAACAGTATAGACATTACATTGATGGTGAGTGGGTTGATAGCTGTGTAAAAAATCAAAAAATTACAGTTTTAAATCCAGCTAATGAAGAAGTTATTGGAGAGATAACAACTGGTGTTGAAGAAGATATAAATAAGGCAGTTGAGGCTGCAAAACGGGCATACAATTCTAGGGTTCTAGTCGATATGAATCCAATGGAGCGCGCAAAACTGATGAGAGGAATTGCCGAGGAACTTAGACAGATAAGTAAAGAGGGCGGAGCATTACTTTGTGCCGAGAATGGAAAACTTCTCTCATCTTCAATTAACGAATTTATTGAGGCTGCGAATTACTTTGATTATTATAGTGGCCTGACAGACAAAATAGAAGGCCAGACAATCCCTGTTAACAGTCAAGTTATGGATTATACAGTCTATGAACCTTATGGAGTTTCAGGTCATATAGTTCCATGGAACTTTCCAATATCAATGGTAGCTCGGTCATTAGCATGTTCGTTTGCAGCAGGAAATTCAACTGTAATCAAGCCTGCGGAATTAACCCCGCTTGCTACACATTCATTTTTTGCTCAAGCAATTCATAACGCGGGGGTTCCAGCTGGACTTATCAATATCGTTACTGGATATGGCAACGAAGCTGGAGCCGCTTTAACTGCTCATTCGGATGTTGCTCAAATTACATTTACAGGATCAGTTAAAACCGGAAAAACTATTTTGCGTGCTGCAGCAGAGCGAGCTGTGCCAGCAGTTGTTGAACTTGGTGGTAAATCAGCTGCTGTTGTTTTGCCTGATGCCGATATTGATAAAGTGGTTAAAGCAACAAAAATTGGAATTTTCAGTCAGGCAGGTCAAATCTGTTCTGCGATGTCTCGTATGATTGTACATAAATCGATTAAACAGGAGGTACTTGACAAACTATCAAAACTTGCTGGTTCAATAAAAGTTGGACCTGGTAATGAAGAAGGTGTTGACCTTACTCCCGTGATATCTGTCGAACAACTACAAAAAATAGAAAATTATGCTCGCTCTGGATTACAAGCTGGCGCAAATGTAATTTCAGGAGGTAAACGCATTGATCGTAAAGGTTACTTCTTTGAGCCCACAATATATTCAGACGTCAAACCTGAAATGACAATAGCGCAAGAAGAAATTTTTGGTCCATTCTTATCAGTTTTAGACTATGAGGATCATGAAGAAGCAGTTCATATTGCAAATGATACAGAATATGGTTTAGCAGCTGGAGTTTTTACGAGAGATGTAGATATGGCAACAAAAACAGCATCGTTATTGAATGGCGGACAAGTGTATGTAAACAGTTGGTTCACTGGAAGCATTGCTACACCATTCGGGGGATACAAGCAATCTGGCTACAGTCGAGAAAAAGGCCAGCAAGCAATAAAAAGCTATTTACAATTAAAAAACATTGGAATTCAGCTATAAATTTGAAGAACTGCGACAATTTAAGCCCATCAAGTAGTTCGAAAATCTTCCTTTCCCTGAATAAAACACTATATTCATTAATGATACTAAAATTATAAAAAAAATGTATACGCCAATAAATCAATATATCGAGAGATTGGAAACAATTTCATTTGATGTTGACAAGTTAAATCAAGCTGTAAATGACTTGATAAAAATTAGACCCTTTGAAAATGAAGCTCCAAAACCTGGAATGTTAAAATCAAATGCAATTTGTCTTAACTATGATGCAAAGGAACTTGATGAGTGGTTTGGTGGAAATATCAGAGGTAAATATTGGACAAAACCTGACTCTTCATTTGAAGAAATGGAACGTGAGCCATACATTGATGAGTCCAGGTATACGCTATTTAATCCCAAGCTAGATAATACATATTTCAAGTTTGTGTATGAAAAAATAAGTGAATTTTTTGAAATAGGAAGGTGCAGGGTCATTAAAATGCCTCCAAGAACAACTTTGAGTTGGCACCGTGATCCAGAGAAGAGAATTCATATCGCTATTAAAACAAATTATGGTTCCAGGATGTTTATTGAGCATACGGGTTATCACATACCTGCTGATGGAAATATATACTTAACTGATAATACCAAATATCACACTGCTATTAATGGGGGCGAAGAAGATCGAATTCACTTAGTTGCTACAGTTTTAGGCACTAAGTAACCTTAGCAATCAATAATATTTTTTCTTTCCCAATCTTTTTTATTTTCTTTGCTTACTTTGTTGTGTTCTGAGATTTCTCTTTTTTTAAGTTTTATGTAATGAGAGACAACTTTTGAACCTATAGATTTTCTTACAACATCACTGGCTTTAAATTTATTAAGCGAATCCATAAGAGACTGCGGGAGTTTTTTAATTCTCTTTAACTTATGACCTTGTGAATACATATTTATATCTATTCTTTTGCCAGGATTTCTTTTGGCTTTTATTCCATCTAATCCCATAGCAATAAGCCCAGCCTGCAAAAGGTATGGATTTACAGCTCCGTCGGCAGGTCTAAATTCTATACGTCCTTTATCGGGTATTCTGATCATGTGGGTTCTATTATTTCCAGAATACGTAACGGCAGTGGGTGAATACGTCGATCCTGAATTAGTTGTTCTCGCATTCAAACGATCGTAACTATTTAATGAAGGGTTAAACCATGCGGAGAATGAGTCTACAGATTTCATTATCCCCCCAATAAAGTGATATCCCATTTTAGACAAACCAAGCTCATTATCTCTATCAAGAAAATAGTTTTTCTTCTTCTTTAAATCCCATAATGATGCGTGAACGTGGCAACCATTTCCAGTTAAATTATGAAAAGGTTTTGGCATAAAAGTTGCTCTCAATCCATGCTTCTCAGCAATAGCTTTTACCATAAATTTAAAAAAAACATGTCGGTCAGCTGTCCTCAGTGAGTCAGAATAATCCCAATTCATTTCATACTGCCCATTAGCATCCTCATGATCATTTTGATATGGTTTCCACCCAAGCTTAATCATGGAATCACAAATTTCCTTTAAAATATCATAACGCCTCATTAATGCCGCAACATCATAACAAGGTTTTTGTGCGTCATCCCTCGCGTCAGCAACTTCAGTGCCCGCTTCATTAAGTATAAAAAATTCACACTCAACACCTGTCATCATTTTGATATTGAGTTTTGTCATTTGACTAATTTGACGTTTGAGAATAACGCGTGGAGCTTGACTCATTGGAGTATCATTCATTACTAAATCGCTGGCCAACCAACCAACATCTGGTTGCCACGGTAATTGTATTAGACTTTCAGGGTCTGGAACTGCAAACATATCGGGAGCTGCAAAATCCAGATCAAGATAAGTTGCAAAACCACCAAATCCAGCACCAGTTTTTTGCATTTCAGGAATAGCGCGAGCAGGAACCAATTTCGCGCGTTGGATACCGAACAAATCCACAAAACTTATTAAGAAGTATTTAATTTTTTTTTGCTGAGCGATTTTTGCTAAATTGCGTTTCATATTTGAATTATGACTTCCAATTCTTTAAATTCAATAGGCATTATAATCTATATTTAATTACCTAAAAACCCAATTTGGGTATACTGTTATATTATGAATTCAAGCCTAAGAGCAAAAAAAAGAAAAGTTATTGAACTCATTAACAATCTCGAAGATGGCAACTTTTCATTGCTGCTGTTAATCCACATTTCACGGTATCAAAATTTATTTTTGCATACAGAACCTGATTGGGAAAATAGCCCAAATAACTGGATTACAAAAGACAGACGACTTCAAGACGAGTCTATTGGAGTTCTCTCGTTCATCATTCTTTATTCTCTTACCAACGCACATGTAAACGAAAATCTTTTTCCTGAATATAGAAAACAAATTAAAGAAATGAAACTTGAAGATTTCCTGAATGATAACTTTTTTATTACCCCATTTACTCATTTTATTGGAAAAAAAATATCTCTAAAAGTACTTGAGGAATTTTTTTCTATCCCACGAGAAAATATAAGGCGATATATAATTCAACTGATAGAGGCAGGGTTTGTTAAGAAAGATAAAGAGTATGGCTATCTTGTAAACATGGAGTCGTACGTCCAATATATATTTACTGACTCTCTTAGTAAAATAATGAAGTCACTAATGAGAACATTTGACGACATTATCTATAATCTTGAAGACAAGTATCAAGTTAAATTAAATTTAAAACCAATTTCCATTATTAATTTAGAAAGGACAAAACCTGAGGTATGGAATCGAATTAGATTACCCATGTATCACTTTTGGGTAAGAGTTTTAACACTAGAAGGTCACGATAAATCTTTAAGTCCTAGTGATCGAGTTGTTTTGTCTGCATCGATCTATTTTAGGAAACGTACTGGAATACTAAATTTCAAAACAATAAGTGAGTTATATGAAAATGATTATCTCCTACCAACCAATATTTCATCAATTGCTGAGGCATCTAAAATGCCGCGAGAAACCGTAAGGAGATGTAGCAATAAATTGATTAAAGTTGGACATTTAGAAAAAAAAGGACGTCAATTGTTTAGAATTAATTACGCTAATAAAGAAGACGGAGAAGTGGCAACTTTTATCAAGAATAAAGCAATAACAACACGCGATATGATGAATTTTTACTTTAGAATTTATAATGATTTATCTTAGTCTTAAATTGAGCACATTAAGATAATTTCTTCATTACACACTAGTTCAGCTTCAACTATCGCACTATTTTGAGAGCTTAATTGTGTATCAAGAGCCTCTAGCATAGATTTTGCCTCACCCATTGGCACTGGACCTACAATTACGGAATAGTCATTTTTATCAAATTTGTCGACATTGATGTCATATTTGAGGAACCTGCTATCAAATCCCATTACATCGTAAATATAATTCATAAAGCTGAACGCTGAATTACCACGTGTATAAGATCCTATTTTTATATAAACAAATTCAGCGTCGCTGATATCAATGGTTAATTCACCTTCCTCAATATCGCTTGCTTGCGCACTAAAAGCATTTGATACAACCTCTGTAGGTTCTTCGATGAGCTGAGCTAAATCTTCTAGTGCTTGAGTTGCTTCTTCAGCTAATTTATTTTCTAATTCAGTTGTAGTGTTAAGGTTTGTTAGTAAATTTCTTGCAGCATTAGCTTCCTCAATAAGGTTATTTTCATCAACAGTATTTACAATTTTCTTTTTTGGTAAAATACTGACCAAATCTAACATTTCTTCAGAATTATCAATTGTCGTTTCATTATTGGGCAAGAGAGATGTATCCACCTTACTCTCAGTTGTATCAATCTCACTAATGGCTTCTTCTTCAGTATCAATTGCAGCATTGTCGAGTATATTTTGAGCTTTTTTAAGAGTGTGATCAACAGAGTCTAGTAATTCATTGAGACTGTCTGCATCATTAATAATCAATTCATTTGAAACTGTGTAATCATCTAAATCAATCTTTGGCTCATCTATTACTTCAGCAATCTCTTCGACTTCATCATTTGTTCCTATGACATTTTCAATGGTTTCATTCAGTTGATCTAAACCAACGCTGTCCTCTTCAGCTTGATCTGTGCCTAACTGAATAAGCTTTTGTCGTGCTTTTTCGCTTTCTTGGGCAAGGAATTCACCCTCATCCATAAATTGAAGTGTGAAGTTATCTTCAACAGATACTAGAGCATTTGCAACTGAAACTTTTAATTTTATTCCTGAGACGTCATTCGGAGGATTGCCCACAAAAGATAAATCAGAAGTTAAAAAAGCAAGCCATCTGGGTAAAGGAGTCCCATCTTCCTGCGTAGCTTGAAAACGTAATTTACCTGGCCCACTAATAGTGAATGTATTATCAGAAATCTGAAATTTATTGCTGGTTTGCTGTGTATTGATTGGATCGTTTATAATTAAAAGCATCGGATCTTGCTCATTTATAGGAATATTTATCGCCGCTTGATAAACTTCTCCCCATTCTGAAAGATTGGTTTTAATATTTTTACTTACATCAGGGATAGATAAATTTTGGTGATTTTCAGGAAGAATATCTTTTCCCATTGAAGCATAAATTTGACCGATACTGTGCTGCATTTCAGAAAATGCTAGATCTCGTCTCAGCTCAGCAACCAATAAACTTGCTTCTTCACGAATGACTTCAAGTTCCCCAAACCGAGACACTTTTTGGGCGTTTTGAACTTGTTTACTGATCCTTTGAGCTACATCTAGATACCTTTGTGCGGTATCGTATTCTTCAATTGCAAGAGCATAGTTCATATTTGAAAGATGAACTTGAGACAGCACTGTCATGGCTATGGCGAGGTGACGTTCTGCAATTAAATCTTTACTTGCTTTAGATGATTTTGTGACAGCTCCAAAGGAAAAAACATTAAAGAGATTAGCGCCAATTGATGCTCCGTACTCTGTAGTATCTTGATTTAAGAGATATTCATTATCTGAGTATCCGTATGTTGCATTAAATTTAATACTTGGAATTAAACCTAAAATGGCTGCCTTCGTATCCTTGCTGGTAATCCTTTTCTGATATCTACTCTCCATCAATTCAGGCCTTGAAAGAAGCGCTATCTCTTCCATTGTTTCGATGTTCATGTTTACACTGGTGAGGTAACTATCGTCACTTGAGAGGCTAAATTTTTGTCCCGGTAATAACCCCATAAGAATTGCGAGTTCACTCTTTGAATTTATTAATGCTCGTTGCTGTGTCTGAAGTGTTCTTTGTACATCAAGTAATTCTTTTTGATATAGCAATGAGTCCATAGGCGCTGAAATAAGAAGCTCCTCAATATACTTCGAGTCTGCAAGGGCTGTGTCAACTTTTTTGAGAAGGGGATTTAATTTTTTTAGAAGATTTTCTGACGCTTGTGCTTTCCAGTAAGCACGAATGATATCTCTTGTAATGTTCTGAGTTGCTTTCCTCTCAAGTTCTTTTGCAATTAAGTAGCGATCTGCTTGTTGGCCTGCTCTTATATAAGATAATCCAAAGTCAAGCGCATTCCATGTGAACTCTATATTTCTAGTTTCCAATCCTTTAGCTCTTGAAATTGTATATGACTGCGTTCCATCTAACGCTGGTGCATCCCCCATATCATTATCAACGCTAACACTTGTCGATGGTTGCAATTCATTGAACTCAGAGTAACCTGCATTAAGTGCAATATCAGGAAGCATATCGAACCGTTGAAGATCACTTTGTCTTTGTGCTAATGCAGATTCCATAACACTGATACGCAAGTCACGATTATTTTTAATGCCAATAGCAATTGCTGTGTGTAGGTCTATGTTCTCTAAAGGGGCATCAACTGTTAGTAATGATAAATCTTTTTGAATACTTGTATTTAATTTTTCAGCATCGATAACTTTGGGTGTTCGAGCGCAGGCACTGAGTGCTATAAATAGGCAAAATAAAATTATTTTTGAGCTAATTAATTTCATTAAGTAAGGGTGTTTCTTCGTATCGTTAGTTTTATTTGGGGATTATAGACTTTTGCTTGAAAACTCATAAAATAATTTGCCCAAAATGGGTTTTTTAAACTTATGAAAGTACCTTTCAAAATTTAGTAATGTATAAACAAATGAAGAATTACCAATAATTGTTTTGATTTGAAATAATATATATAAAAATGAGCAATAAACTTATTCAGGCCTTGGAACCCCGTCTCATGCTGGATGGTGCCGCAGTGGCAACCGCAATTGATGCGGTTGATGATTTGGCTCAGTTTCAAAAGTCAGAGAACGATAAGCCATCTACAGCAGATCACTTCAAAGTTGATAAAGACACAAAGTTACCTTTTGTAAATGTAGATGCGTCATCTCAAAATGCAAAATCAAGACAGATTATATTTATTGATAGTACAGTTGAAGATATTGAAAAGCTGATTAACAGTTTTGATAAAAATAGTGAGGTGCATGTCATACAAGGTGATCAAGATGGATTTGTTACCATGCAAAATATTTTATCGTCTCAAGAAAATATCGATGCGGTTCACGTCATTGGTCATGGTAGTGTAGGACAGATTGCATTCGGCACAGCAGTATTGAATAGTGACACACTAAATACTTATGACAATATTCTTCAAGAGATTGGAACAAGTCTTTCAGAGAATGGAGATATTTTATTTTATGGTTGTAATGTAGCAGCGGATCAAAGTGGTGAAATCCTAATAAAACAAATTGCAGAAATTACAGGTGCCGATGTAGCGGCTTCAGATGATGTAACAGGTAAAGGTGGAGATTGGGACCTTGAAAAACATACAGGAATTGTTGAGACAAGAAATATTATAGTTACAGATTATGAATACGCTCTTGGTGCGTACGGAGTGGATACTGTAGATGTTGATGTTGTTGAAATACATGATGCAACTAATTATGAAGCACGTCGTGTACCTGGTGAAACAAATGATAGCACTAACAACGATGGTCAGCAGGATACTGAGGTGGGGGCAAATCTAAGATTTATTCTCTCCCAAGAAAGAGCGAGTGTTACCGATGGCGCAACCACAGGAAAATTGTCTTTTGATGTTTCCGGAGCAGTAGAGGGAGCAGTAAGTGAAATCACACCTAGTGTGACTGATCCTGTGAATGTCTATATGCTTTTCTCAAATGACTATACTGACAATAATTCAAGACGTACGGGGACCCGAACTGGTGTGGTTACCTTCGATAATCAAATTCTTGGCGTATTTACTGATCCGTCAAAAACTATTTTTATGAATGGGATTTCAAAGGATGGAGCTTATTACCCAAACTCTGGCTCAGAAAACTATAGTAAAAGAGATTTTGAATTTAAAGACAATTCTGCTCCCGGAGTAAGTGGAAATAAGGACTGGTTTCAAATTTCAAATAATTTCAAGACCATAGAAGTTGGGACTAAGAACGGTTACAAAGGTGACTTTATTCGTATTATTACTAGAGCATCAAACAGCGCTGTAGTCGCTAATGATGACTCAGGTTATATTAATGAAAACGAGACATTAAATGTAGGTAATGATGATAGTGCAAATGATAGCACGCCGGACACTTCAGGCGAGCATACAGGGGATGTGTTGCTCAATGACACCGGCGGTGTAGCAAGTTTATACGTAAGTGCTATCAATGGAGGAGTCCTTGGATCTCCAGTTACGGGAACTTATGGACAACTAACTCTTTTTTCCACTGGTCAATATGATTATAGCGCTAATCAAGCTGCCGCTGAAGAATTAGACTCAGGCGATATCGTTACTGATACATTTATTTATACCGCATATGATGGATCCACTTCAAACAATGCAACGATTACGATTACTGTTAGAGGAGTGAATGATGCTCCTAGTGGAACTGCAGATACAGGGGCTGCTTTTGAAGACGGTCCTCAAGTTTCAGTAAGCGCTGGCAGTGGAGTTTTAGCAAATGATACCGATGCAGACGCGAGTGCAAGTCTGACAGTATCTGCTGTCGAAGGACAGTCTATTAAAGTAGGCGAAAATGTTACAGGCACTTATGGTACGTTAAATTTAGATGCCGATGGATCTTACACTTATATTGCTGATCTAAGTGCTGCGGATGCAATCATCGCTGGGCAGACGGCGACAGATACATTCGCATATACTGTCAGCGATGGTACAGCAACGAGTACGGTTAATTTAGTCATCACGGTTACAGGTGTAGGACCTGGAGCAGTCAATGACACTGATACAGTTGCTGAAAATGGTGCTCTTGATCGTAATGCAGCCGCCGGAGTACTCGCCAATGATGATGATAATGCAGCAAAAGATTCAGAAAATTTAATTGTCACAGAGATCTCATCCGATAGTACAGGTAATAGCGGCAATGCTACCCAGGGTGTGCTTGGAACTTATGGTACTCTAACCGTTGCAGCTGATGGTAGTTACACATACACTGCTAATACTGCTGCTGCAGAGGCTTTAGCCGCAGGCGATAACAGTCAAACTGATGTATTCACTTATAAAATGAAAGATGATAACGGCGTTAATGAAGATACCGCAACTCTAACCATCACAATACAAGGTCAAGATGACGATCCCGTTGCATCAGCAGACACTGGAACAGCCAGTGAGGATGGCCCACAAGTTTCAGTAAGTGCTGCTGCCGGTGTTTTAGCCAATGATACTGATGTAGATGCTGGAGAAACTCTAGAAGTTTCTGCTGTTGGAGGTAATGCTTTAAACGTAGGTGGAGATGTTACAGGATCTCTTGGTACTCTTAATTTAGATGCAGATGGATCTTACACATATATTGCTGATCAAGCCGGTGCAGATGCAATCACCGCAGGTCAAACTGCAACAGATACATTTAATTACACCCTTACTGATGGTGAAGGAACAACAAGCACTGTAAATTTAGTCATTACAGTTACAGGTAAAGGACCTCAAGGTGTAGCAGATACAGCATCGGTGACTGAAAATACTACAGTTACTAATAACAATGCTGCAACAAATGGAGTATTAGCCAACGATGATGACAACGCATCATTTGACCAAGAAAGTCTTTTAGTGACTGCCATCACGGGAGCTTCCGCAGGAACAGTTAACGGAACAACCGCTGGCTCTCATGGAACTCTTTCGTTGAATGATGATGGTACTTATTCTTATGCGGCAACTAATGATGCACTTGACCCGGGCGAAACTGTTGATGATGTATTTACGTATACAGTTAAAGACGACGACAACAAAAACTCAAGTACCTCAACGTTAACCATTACTGTAACTGGAGCTAATGATCCTATTACTGCCGTTGCGGACACTGATGGATTGAAAGCAGGATCAAGTATTGATAGAGATGAATCATCTGATTTTGAATTAGACCATGATGATACTGACCCTGATGGTGATGATGTACCAGGTAACTTTATTATCACCAATATCAGACATGGTTCTGATGATTATAACCCTGGTCAAACAATAACGACATCAAAAGGTAGATTGACAGTCGATGCAAATGGTTCTTACACCTATGTAGCTGATCAAAGTGGTTCAACAAGCTTAGGAAATGGTGTTACAACAACTGATGTCTTTACTTATACAGTTCGAGATCATGCAAGCAGTCCAAATGATACAGACACGGCTACACTTACAATCACAATTACAGGTACAAACAATGACCCTCCTGTTGCCGATGCTGATGGCAATGCTGGAACAGGATACATCTTAGAAGATCAAACATTGACAGTTGGCAATGGTGATACAGGGGTTACAGGATCTGACGGCAATAATAATAACGAAACTGGAGATAACACGGGAGATGTTTTAAATAACGATACCGATGCTAATGGTGATCCAATACATGTTTCAGATATCTCAGGAGGATCAGTTGGCCCTAGTGGTGCAACAGGAACATACGGAACATTAACTATTCTGAGTGATGGTAGCTATACATACAATGCAAATAATGCAAACTCGATTGCAGCAGGCGCTACTGCAACTGATGTTTTCACTTATACAGTCAGTGACGACAAAGATGGAACGGATACTGCTACCATAACCTTCACTATTTTAGGAGTAAATGATGCTCCAAGTGCAAGCAATGATACGAATGCCGTTGATGAAGATGCTACAGCGTCAAAAACTGCAGGAACAGGAGTACTCTCAAACGATAGCGACGCTGACAC
>CACHLP010000016.1 GCA_902580665.1 uncultured Pelagibacteraceae bacterium
TGCCAGTCGGTGATTATGGAGTGCCAGGCATGCCAATGCCAGGAATGCCAGTCGGTGATTACGGAGTACCAGGTATGCCAATTCCAGGTGACTATGGTGTACCAGGTATGCCAGTCGGTGACTATGGAATGTATCCGCCAGGTGATCCGGGCTATGTGCCGCCAGGTGATCCGGGCTATGTGCCGCCAGGTGATCCGGGCTATGTGCCTCCTGAGGGTGAGGAAAGTGGACCTGAGGAAGGCCAACAGCAATGGTTCTGGAATAATCAAACTTATAACGACTACTATCAATACAAATTAGCCACTATGTGGAATGGAATATATTATTTAGTTGAGGAAAATCCGCAGTATTCAACCTATGAAATGGCCTTTAGCGCTTGGATGAATGCGCAGGTGTTTGGTGGAGGTGGTGGAGGTGGTACAGTTTACTATGCGGGAGAGGGTACAATTGGAACATCTTCATACAGACCAGTATTCACTTATCCTTCTCAAGCCGATTATGACGCGGCCCAGGCCGGGGGATACTTGGGTTATGTTGATTTAGCCTACTATCTAGCCGATGCGGCGAATCGAGGCGAAGGTGGTGGCGGGGGTGGAGGATATGAGACCACCAGCATGTTTGATGATACTGTGTATGCTGCAGGAAATCCTGAGGCTGTCGGTAGTCAAGGGAGTGGAATGAATCCTAGTCTTCCTTATGACCTTCAAGGTGGAGATGATGTCTTTGGAGTAGTAGATATTGATCCAGCAACTACTACGGGCACGGTGGGTGATGATTTTGTTAAAGGTGGTGGCGGTACTGATCGACTCTATGGAGGCGGAGGAAACGATTGGCTAAAAGGTGATACTGAAAACGATACGCTCTATGGTGGTGCAGGAAATGATATTTTAGTAGGAGGTCAAGGCTTAGATATTCTACACGGGGGATATGGAGCTAATATGTTAATTGGCGGTGATCTTGATGATACTAACATGGCAGCTATCGAAAATCCTAGTACTTGGGGTCCTCTTGCAATACCTGATGGGGATGAAGATATATTTGTTTTTAACTTTGGTGAAGGCAGTACAAGTCGTGAAAATGCAACTGGAATAGCTGACTTTGAGGATGGAGTTGATTTATTTGCTTTTTGGGACGGGGAAACATATTTGGACGCACCGTTTGGCAACAACCAGGTTACTTCAGAAACATTCACTGAGGGCTTGAGTACTTTTACAGCTGTAAGGGAACTTTCTTTCAACAATTACCTATTTATTGTTAGTGGTGATGTTACTTTTGATGACCCCATGCATGTGACCGATTTCACTTAAGCAAGAGGATTAATAATAGAATTCATTATCTCCCTTGAGATACACATTATCTTTACCTTTTAATGTGCAATTATATAATATATCCTTAACATATTGATATGCTTGAAATTTTTAATAGGCTTAAAAGCAATCCTAACCTATTTGCTCGAATTCTTGTAGCCTCACTCTTTGTCAATATTCTCGCGCTCGCTACACCAATTTATGTCATACAAGTGTTGCAAAGATATGTAGCCTACGGTGTATCGTCTACACTGGTCACATTAGTTGCAGGAATAGTTTTTGTATCAATTTTTGAATTCTTTTTTAGAAATATTCGTCACCGAATGACGCGAGAACTTGAACCGATGAACCAGCTCTTGGCTGATCAAGTGTTACAGAAGTTTGCCTCTATTAAAACTACATATTTCGCTTTGCAAAAAAACTTTCGACCTGAAATAATTACAAGAAATATTCAGATAATTCAAAATAATCTATCTGCAACAAACATTTTAGTTTTAGTAGATGTTCCATTCGTTTTAATTTTTCTGATTGCCTTATTCCTAATACATTACCAGCTTGGTCTTCTAGTAAGTGCATTTCTTATTGTTCCATTTATCATTGCTTATTTTTACCGTGATAAGATTAATTCTTTAAGCGCCAGTCACATGCAATTGTCAGTCAGTTCAGCGCGTCTCTATGATAATGCCAGTTCTCGGTATGATACAGTCAGATACTTTAATCTCCTTAATGCATTAAAAAAAGTTTGGGCTAAACTGTTAGAAACAATTGTTCCTGAAAGAGAAAGCCTTGAAGCGAATAAAAATGTCTTAACATCCTTTATGGCTGCCTCATCGACATTTTTAACAATCATAATCATAGGGTGGGGCGCAGTACTGGCGGTTGATGGAGAAATATCCGTAGGTGCTTTAATTGGGGCTAATATTTTAGGCGCGAGAGCTATCGGGCCGCTAATTAAATTTATTCAAATCTTAGAACCTATGAATAATTTGTCAGAAGCCATTAAAGGCATTAATCAACTCCAAAGCTTGCCTGATGAAAATAAAGAGGGAGCTAATATTGCGGCGTTCAAGGGAGAAGTAAGCTTAAAAAATTTAACTTTTCAATATCCACACACAAAGAATGCAGTGTTTGAAAATTTAACTTGCGCTGTTGCACCTGGCCAACTTATTGCGATTAAAGGTTCTAATGGATCAGGTAAATCAACTTTAATTAAATCTATTGCCGCCATATTGGAATTTCAAAAAGGTCAAATCTTTTATGATGATATTGAAATTAATCAATTATCACTTAACTGGTTAAGATCTAATTTAACGTACTCACCCCAAGAACCAACCTTTGTGGATGGAACACTTCTTGATAATCTAATTGGTCTTAGAGAAATTAAGAAGCAGGAAATGTATGATATTCTCGCAAGAGTTGACCTAGCAGATTTTGTTAACTCAGACCCAAAAGGCATTAATATGCAAATGAATAATAGAGGAGAAAATTTGCCATTTGGAATTAGAAAAAGGGCTGCATTGGCGAGAGCCATAGCTGTTGGCGGACAAATTGTATTATTGGATGAGCCAACTGAATCTATCGACCAAAAGGGTAGAGATGCAATTTATCGATATTTAGAAAATGCAATTAGTGAGAAAAAGACAGTAATTGTGTCTACCCAGGACTCAGAAATCATCAAAAAGGCATTAAGTGTAATTGACCTTGATTCAAAACCCATACCTAGAGTAATAAATAATTAAAAGATGACACCACTTTTACCTGAAAAACATCAAAGAAATACGAAGCTCTTTTTTATCATATTTTCGTCATTTGCATTTGTTGCACTATTGTGGATGTTTCTCTTTAATATAGATATTGTAAGCAATGCTGAAGGTCAGGTAATACCAGCAGGCGAAGTCAAAACCATCCAACACCTTGAGGGAGGGATAATTGAAAAGATCCTTGTAAAAGAAAGTGATATTGTCAAAAAAGATGACCCTCTTGTAGTTTTAGCGGCAACTGCTAGCGAGGTTGATGTGGATGAAGCACAGGTACAAATTGATTCTGAAATTATTAGATCAATTCGTCTTGAGGCTGAAATCAATGACTTTGATGTCCCAATTTTTCCGGATGATCTTATTGTAAATAGACCTCAATTAATAAATAAATCATTAGAGCTTTTCGTGAGTAGGCAAGATAAATTAGAGGGAGAAATAAAGGAAATTAACGCAATTATTGAACAGCACCAAACTGCTATCGATATATTATTAAAGCAGACTTCTATGAGCGAAAAACTTCTTGAAGAAGGGATAATTACAGAATTTTCACATTTGGATTTACTTAAAGAATTGAATGCAGCCAAAGGTACACTGGAAGCCGCAATTGAGGAAAAAGAAAATTTAACTAAAACATTTATAGAAGACGCAAGAAATGACAGGCAAGTTGCACAAAGAGAAATTTCTGAACTTAATGAAACCATTAAAGCTTTAAAAGACAATCTTAAAAGAACAGTTATCACTGCTCCAGTAGACGGCGTCGTTAAAAATTTATTTTTTGTAACAATTGGCGGTGTCATTAGAACAGGTGAGGCAATACTGGATATTGTGCCAACAAAAGACAATCTCATTGTTGAAGCAAGATTACAAGAGAGTGATATTGGATTTGTCAAGCCTGGGCAGAGCGCAATTGTTAAATTATCTTCAGCAGATGCTGTTAATTTTGGAAAAATTGACGGCATAGTTCAACGCATAAGCCCAGATACCGAACAAGATGAAAACGATAACAGAATTGTTTTTTACAATATCTTCGTTGAATTGGATCAAAATTACTTTGAGAGTAAAGAAAAGGTATATTATCTTGTGCCAGGTGTTAAAGTTACGGCAAGTATTCAAATTGGCGAGAGAACGCTTGCAAATTATCTTTTATCGCCATTTATTGGATCAATGGGGCAATCTTTTCAAGAAAGATAATATATAAAAAAAAGGAATTATAAATGTCTCTTAATTATTTTGATCAATTATGAAAATCCTTATATGTGGCCTTCCCGGATCTGGCAAAACTTGGCTTGCTGAAAGACTAGTAGATAATATAGATAACTGTGCCTGGTTCAATGCAGATGTTATAAGAACAGCATCAAATGACTGGGACTTCACGCCAGAGGGAAGAGTAAGACAAGCCAACAGAATGAAAACTTTTGCTGATTTTGAAGTTAGTCATGGAAGATCTGTAATCTGTGACTTTGTTGCGCCAACAGAAAATTCAAGACTATCTTTCAAACCAGATTATTTAATATGGTTGAATACCATTAAAGAAGGAAGAGTTGTTGAGAATAAAAAAGACGAATTAGAGACTGCTAAAGATCTTCCATTTGAAATTGAGAACTTAGAGAATTCAGATGCTTTTAAAGACACCACAAGAATGTTTGAACCACCTAGTAATGCAGATAAGATAATTACGTCTTTTATGAGTGATGAAGAAATTAAGTTGTTGGCCTTAGAAATACAAAATGTTTGACTGGAAAAAACCTACAGCTCAAATGCTTGGTCGGTGGCAACCATGGCATGACGGACATACAGCACTTTTTGAAAAGGCTTTAAAAAAAACTGGACAAGTTTGCATTATGTTCAGAGATGTATCTGGCGTTGATGCAGGTGTTGATGGTCAGGCAGATAACCCTTTCGAGTTTGAAGAAGTAAAAAAAAGAATAATCGATGGCTTGGCAGCTCATGGTTACGAGCATGAAAAAGAATATATAGTTCTTAAAGTTCCAAATGTAACAGATATTTCATACGGAAGAGGAGTAGGATATACTTTTACTGAACATGATTTAGGTGAAGAAATTCATAAAATTTCTGCTACTAAAATAAGAAAAAAAATGCGCGATGAAGATCAGCTGTAATTAGAATATTGTAGCGCCAAAAATTTTTATTTCAGTATCCTCAATTCCTAAGACTAGCCTTCCTAGATAATCGCCATCAGACTTACTGCTTTTTTGTTTAAAGAGAACAGTCACATGCTCGTCCCTTCTAAGGCATCCAAGAAATTCTCTTTCTTCAGTGAGACTTGTGATCACCTCATTGTTAGCCCATTGTTTTGCAAGTTCAATTTCATTTGCTCCGAATAACATTCGAGCTGAAAAATTTTGCGTAAATCCAAAATAATCTTGTTTATTAGAACATTGAATTAAATTATCCCACATTGGCTGAGCAATCTCTAATAGCTCTTCATCAGATTTTTCTAAAAGACTCATTTAATCAACAATGTGATAAAGTGGCGCTTTTTCGAGGGAAAACTCACCGCTTACTGGATCTCGCCTTGATACGGTAAGGCAATGCCAATTGTCATCATCAAGTTTCATGTGATCACCTCGGTAATAATATCCAGGCCATCTAGTTTCTTTTCTAAAAAGAGTATGGTGTGTAACACACTGTGATGTCATTAATCGATGTTTCAGTTCCCAAGCTCTCATAAGCTGATGATAATCTTCAGCACCAATATATTCTAAGTCTTCTTCAAGCATGTGAAGTAACTCAAGACCTTTATTCAGGAGATTTTCATTAGTCATATAATTAACTCCAACACCGCCAACATATTCATCCATAATTTTTTGCAGTCTTTGAAGCCCCTGAATTGGCAATAAATAACTCGGCGATACCGTTCCAGCTGTTATTTCATTGCGTCCAACTTTATAGTTCTCAAGAGGTTTATAAATAACTTCCTTTAAATCCTCGTACTGTTTTGAGTTAATTAATATTTCATCATTTTTTAAATCCATGATGTATTTTACAGCGGCTTTTGCAGCCAATCTTCCTTCAGTAAATGAACCTGATGAGAACTTATGCGCACTGCCCCCGACAGTATCTCCAGCACCAAATAAACCATCGACGCTCATCATTCGATTATATCCCCAAAAGTATTCTGATGGCGATAAATCCTCTGGACCGCTTACCCATGCGCCTGAACATGTTGCATGAGAACCCATGACGTATGGTTCGGATGTTGTTAACTCAGGATTAGTATATTTAGGGTCTATATTTTGGGAAGCCCATACTACTGCTTGACCTACCGTCATACCTAAGAAGTTTTCCCAACCAATAGTTTCCAAATGTGGATCTTGGAATGCTTCTGTTGTGACCATATGAATTGGCCCACCGCCTGCTTTAACTTCTTCTATAAATGCGTGATTTCTCAGGCATGTAGGCACAGGAGTATGGTCAATATATTCTCCAACTAACTTTTTTGTATCCTCATACCACTTTTGCTCATAGTTCTCACCATTACCATTTTGAGTGTAAGTTTTTAAATGTAAGAAATAAGCTCCTACAGGACCATAACCGTCTTTAAATCTCGTAAGAACAATTCTATTTTCCATTTGTGTCATCTTTGCACCAGCAGCAATAGGTAAAGCATATGCTGATCCATTACTCCATGGTGCATACCAGGTTCTCCCCATGCCTTCCCCAACAGCCCTTGGTTTAAAAATGTGTGAAGCTCCACCTGCAGCAACTATAACGGCTTTAGCTTTAAATACGTGATAATTCCCAGTTCTCATATTGAAGCCTACAGCTCCTCCTACACGATTTTCTTTTCCTTCATCCATTAAGAGGTGAGTAATCATGATACGGTTATAAATCTTATCAGCAGATTTCTTAGCAGCTTCGGCAACTATAGGTTTATAGCTTTCCCCATGTATCATAACCTGCCACTTACCTTCACGTTGATATCTCCCAGTCTCCTTATCTCTCATAATAGGTAGACCCCATTCATCAAACATGTGAACGGTTGAATCAACATGTCTTGCCATATCGTATGCTAAATCTTCTCTCACCAATCCCATAAGATCGTTTCTCGCATAACGTACATGATCTTCAGGCTGATTTTCATCCCATTGCATGCCCATGTAACAATTGATTGCATATAGGCCTTGAGCAACAGCACCGCTTCTATCTATGTTTGCTTTTTCAACGCAGACAATTTTTAAATCTCTTCCCCAGTGCCTTGACTCAAATGTGGCACCTGTGCCTGCCATACCTCCACCAATGATAAGGATATCGCAATCCTCATGAATAGTTTGAACTTTAGCCATAGATTAGTAGTAAACGCCTTCTTTAAATTTACTTTTATCTATTTCAGGCAGTCCAGTATCTATATTTAAGCCTGTTGGCTCTGAATAAAGAAGTTGCGAGTTTAACTCATCATTTGATGGAGCTTTTTCTTCTGCAAGTTTAGGAATATGTTTGCCCCATGGTTTTGTTGTTATCGGTGAAACAAAGTTTTTTTCATGGCCGTTTCTAAACTTTATTCTCCATGAAATAGTTCCTTTCTCTTCTTCTCTTAGAACTCTTACTTTATGATGCATGGGTGCAAAGTCTGCATAGCCTCTTACATCGATTGCATTTTGTGGACAGGCTTTTACGCAAGAATAACATTCCCAACACATATTTGGCTCGATATTAACAGCACGTCTTGTTTCTTTATCAATGTGCATGATATCTGATGGACAAATATCCACGCAATGACCACAACCATCACATCTTGTCATGTATACAAATGTTGACATAAATTTTTCCTCTTCTCTTTTACCAGTTAATCAAATTTTATTAATAATGCCTAGGTGATTCTCGCTTTATTCCAAGGCCAAATTGCTTAGGAGCGTCAGCTGGACCTGGCAAATCGTCACGGTAACCATCTACTTCAGATAGATTTTTCTGAATTGCAGCACCAGGTTTATAAAACATATGAGCAAATTTCGACCAATATACTCCTCCAAATAATACTATATTAGATAGAGCGTAAAAAACTAGAAACAAGCTATCTAATACAGGAATACTTGCGTACTGAGTATAAGACCAAGCAAGCCCAAAAGTTGCAGCAGCCAATAATGATAAAACGAACAAGTCTGCTCTAATAATTCTTTTCCATGGATTTGCTTCTGCAGAAACATCAACTCTCAAGAAAAACCAAAACCAGTATCCACCCAAACAAGTCATTAGAGCACCGATATGCCATAAAGCGGAAACTTGATATGGCGCTTCTTTAGCGACTCCAGTGTAAGCGAATATTAAAACAGCTGAACATATCCAAAATAAGATTGATCCATACATGCCAAGCAAATGTGCTGCTCTTCTTTGCCCACGACCAAGTTCGGATGTAGTTAAAATATCACTTGCTATGGTTTTTGAAATAACAGCTGCTTTTTCTCCTGCGCTAACTTTTTTTGTAGCTGACTCAGTCGCCTTTTTGTAATTGATAAAGAAGTATTTGGCATTTTTTTTGTGTGCCATGTCTAGGATCGTTCCTAAAGCAACCATGGCGACCATTAGTATTACAAAACCCTGCAATGCTTCAACGGGCATGAAGTTTATTAATTCTGCGAATGGATTCGTATAAAACATAAGTATCAAGGCAATTATATCAGAGTATATAAATAATACCTATATTTTATAGTTTCAAGCCATCTTACTTTCTTCTTGAATTAATTGATAAAATTGAATGATATTTTTAGAAGTTTTAATATCTGATTTTAGCTGATTGATACCATTGTTTATCGCTTCACTATTGAATTCAAGAATCGATTTTTTATAGCTTTCACGATTTTTTAAGCGTTTGTGATATTCTTTTAAATTTTCATGATTGCCTATTAATAAATCTAAAATTTGCAATTCTTCAACACGATGAAATAAAACCATCCATGTTATGTCTGCAATGCTAAATTTTTCACCTCCAATCCAACTTCTGTCATTGAGATGATGGTTTAAATCGTCAAAATGTACTTTTAAACATTTAAAAGCTCTGACAGCTGCCCTTTGATTGGGTGTATTTTTTCCAAACGCTCTATTGCCCATTAATTTAAATATTACGAAGAAAAATGCTCTAAATTTTGATGGATGTTTAAAGTATTTTATAAATTTAAAGATACTAACTTTTTTTAACATAGCTGCAAAAAGTGGTTGCATCATGATTGAAATACAGTTTCCCGCATAATCTTTAATTCCGCTCATAGGATCATCACCCACTAAAGAGCCTTTTTCATTCCACTTCTCTACTACCTCATCATTGTAAAGAACCCCTGGTTTAACTTCAGATACATATTTAATTTGCTCATGTGACTCATATATTGGATAATTTTCATGCAGTAAGACTGGTACTGTTGCAGTAGGATTTATCTTAAGGAAATCATTTGATAAATTTTCACAATCTTTTGTTTCGATAAGATGTATATGTTGAGAATAATAATTAATGCCTAATTCTTCTAAGCATACCCTTACTTTTCTTGAGCAAATGGAAAACTCATTATGAAACAGAACCCATTCATGATTAAAGTTTGAAACCTTATAATTCTGTTTACCTATAAGAGTATCTTTATTGGGATTCTTTTTTTTCATCCCAGACTTTATTTAATAGCTGACTGGCAGAAACAGCAGTTGGGAACCCACTGTAATGAGCAACATGCAAAATCATTTCTTCAATCTTTTCCTTCTCAATTCCTAAATTCTGCGCTCCTCTAAGATGAGACTTCAATTCATTTTCTCTGTTTAGAGCTACAAGTACAGTTAACGTGATCATGCTTCTTTCTTTAAGGCTCAGTTTGTCAGTTCTGGACCAGATAGTTCCATAAAGCATATCTATTATTTGTTTTAATAAACTTTTAGATACTGGGGTTTCATCATCTTTAAGGAGATCCATTTCCTTAAGTATTTCTAGGCCTTTTTTTCTATCCTCATCATTTAATGGCATTTGATATTAATAACTCATAAAATATTAGTTTCAATTTATATCTTTGATTTTTTTTATACCCAATATAGGATTATTGTATGAGTGAAAAAGTTTACATGCTTGTGGATATCAATATTCAAGACAAAGAAACATATCTAAATTATGAAAAAGGATTTTTTCCAATATTAAAGAAATATGGAGGTGAATTCATAACCTTTGACGATAAAATTGAACATCTAGAAGGTGAAAAACCTATAGAAGGACGCACTATTTTATGGACCTTCCCATCAGAAGAAGACGCTAAAGCATGGTATAACGATCCAGAATACCAAGAACTTGCAAAGATTAGACGCTCATCAGCAATTTTGAATAATCTAAGTATAATTAAAAGCCTACCTAAAAGAAGCTAGCTTAATTAATTTGGAATAAATACAGCTGTTTCTTCTAAGTTTTTAATTGCAGATGAAACTATTTCATCAAGATTGTCGGTTTCAAAATTAAAAATATCAAAAACATATTTGTCAGGCCTTAAGATGACAGCGTTGCAATCATATTTATCACAATAAATCTGCATGTCAGAGTGAGTATCTTCGCAAGTAATATAATTGTCGTAATTCGATTGCTCATGATTGTCAGAGATATTTATAATCTTAAAATTATGTTTATTTAGAAACTTTAGATATTTATCAGAAATTTTTTTATTGCCTTCAAAATTATTCAAAATCAAACCAAAATTCTTTCCTAAAATTTTGTCAGTACTTTGAACCCTGCCATCATTAAGTCGTACACTAATTTCATTAAAGTAATATCGTTCAAGAGAGACATTTTTTATTTTTGGCATATTATGAACTCCTTGGCCCAGACGGTTTCCATTCAGAATAGGAAATACATTTTCTTTGCCTTTGAAGTAACCCTGTATTCTTAACGTAGCGTTTCGGATAAAAGCTTTAAACTTACTTTTTGCATTTATAACCCCACCCATTTTGATAGCTGCTCTTGTAATACGTGCAACATGAGGTTTTCTTTCTGTTTCATAAGTCTCTAAAATGTTTGACTTATAATTGCCTTTTAGTACTCCATTAATTTTCCAAAGTAAGTTCTCAGCATCTCTGCAGCCAGAGTTCATGCCTTGTCCCATAAAGGGAGGCATCTGGTGAGCAGCATCACCAAGAAGAAAAATATTTCCATTACTCCATCTCTCTGCAGCCGCCGCATGAAAGGAGTACACCGCAGTTCTGCTAAATTCTACTTCATTATCGCCAATCCATTGATCAATATATTTTCTAAAGACACTTTCTTTTTGTATTTCTTCAACAGTATCTCCAGGCATAAATGCAATTTCAAATCTAAAGCAATTTTCTACACCTTGAATAATCGTCGTTGGCCTAGTTGGATTACAATATTGAATAGCATCTATATCTGTGAAACAGTCAAAACTACTTTTAGTATATCCATCAACTACCATCCAGGACTCGTCAGCATCAAGACTATTCAATTTGATATTGTTAAGCTTTCTAACTGTGCTGTTTGCGCCGTCACAAGCTAAAAGATACTTGCTTGTAACTGTGAACTGCTCATTGGTATCAATATTTTTGTATGTACAATTAATAACTCCATTTATTTCATCTACCGCTAAAAGCTCACTACCTGTTTTTATAGTATTTGTTGAGTATTTTTCTGCGTTTTCTCTATGCGCTTCATCAAATTGTGGTTGATGAATAAACAAAATTCTATGCTGATAGTTATATATGTCAAAACCCTCCGTTGTAATTTTCATGATTGATTCTTTATTAGCGTCTTTATTATCAACGCCTCTTATTTTTCTGGTCTTTACTTCGCTTAAGAATTCGCAGTGTGACATTGCTCGCTGGCATTCAGCATCCCATGTAATCGCTCTTGGTAAAGGGTAGGCATTTTTTTCTTTATCTAGAATCAATGCTTTGATCCCATAATACCCTAGGAGATTTGCACATGTTTCACCTACAGGACCATACCCTGCAACAACTACATCATATTCAGTTTCAATCACTAGATTTAATATACGGGAGTATCTTCTGGCTCTTCAATAACTTTATTTTTAATAAAGCCTAATTTTTCAATCTCAATCTTTACTTCATCATCTGCTTTGAGCCAATTTCTTGTCATTACTGCTGATCCAGCTGGAGTACCTGTTGGAATTAAATCGCCTGGCTCTAAAGTAAATGCAGTTGATAAGTATTCAACAAGAGTAAAGCAATCAAAAATCAAATCACTTGTTGATGCTGATTGTCTTAGTTCGCCATTAACATGAGTTTCGAGTTTTAAATTGTGAGGATCACCAACTTCGTCACTGGTTACTAGGTAAGGTCCAAAAGGGCAATGCGTATCCCATGATTTGCCCATGGTCATTGTCATTGGCGGTCCACGCATCTGCCAATCTCTAATTGTGACATCATTCACCACTGTGTATCCATAAATAACGTTCGCAGCACTGTCGTAAGGAACATGACGACATTTTTTCCCAATAACAAAACCTAGCTCACCTTCGTAGTCTAAAAATTCTGATGCTCTTGGTCTATGTATTAAATCGAAAGGACCAACTACTGAGCTATTTTGTTTATTAAATATATTTGGATATTTTTCCTGCGCCTTGCCAATAGTCTTTGCTGCCGTTTCTGCGACTTCATCTTTATGTTCTTTATAATTCAATCCCACAGCAAGTATCTTGCTTGGCTTAGGAATAGGCGCACACAATTCTACTTTACCTACTTCTATTTTATCTTCACCTTTTTCAATGATGTCATTAGCTGTATCAAGTCCATCGTTACCAAGTTCAATAAAGTCAATCATATTTTTAGGAAGAGATGATTGGGCAAAACTAATAATCAGATCATCTTTGACCGCACCGATGCTCAGATTGTTATTATGTAAAAAAGTAACTAATTTCATATGTTTATATATATTGAATATCTAAAAGCTAGAATTGTATCAAGACAAATTATTGTATATTATTTTTTTTCAATATGAATAAAAAAATCTCAAGACGATCTTTTATCAAACAATCTGCTGCTTCAGTGACATTAGCTGGACTAAGTTCAATCTTAATGACGCAACAAGCGCCAGCTTACATAAAGGCAAAAAATTACAATATTCTTTTAATATTAAATGACCAAGAAAGAGCATGGCCATATATACCCAAGAGTATTGATTTACCGGCTAGAAGATATCTCGAGAGTATATCAACTTATTTTAATCGGTCTTACACTTCCACACCGATCTGTTCACCCGCTCGTAGTTCAGTTTATACAGGTCAACATGTTCAATTTACTGGTGTATGGGACAATACAGTCACACCTTGGGTGCCAGGCTTGTACGACAATGTAAATACTATCGGTCATATGATGAGAAATCAAAATTATGAAACTGGATATTTTGGCAAGTGGCATCTAACAAATATTACTGAAAGTAATGTAAATGAGAACGCTCTTGGCTATGAAGGTATGAAGCTAATGTTTAGTAAATATGGATTTGATAATTCTAATCAACCAGGTGAAAGAGATTTGGGGCAAGGTGGATATAAATACGATGGATTAACTGCCAGAGATGCTTCTAAGTTTATTTTAGAAAACAAAGACAATAGTAAGCCATGGTCAGTATTTATAAATTTTGTCAATCCTCATGACATTATGTTTTACAGGGCAGCGCCTGAGATTAAAGGAACTGGATTTATTGCAGCAAACCAACAGTTTGCGCCTGATGATCCTATTTATGATTTAGAACATGATTTTGAATTTCCAAAAAATTTTGGTCCAAGACAAAGTATGGACGCAGGTGCAGAAATAGGGACTGAACTAATGAATACTCTTTATGGAGAGATATCATATAGCCGACCAGACTTATGGAGAAAGTTTTGTAATTATTATTTTAATTGTTTGCGTGATGTAGATAGGCGGATAATGATGCTCATAGATACTCTTCAGGAAACAGACCAGCTAGAAAATACAATTATTTTTATGATTTCAGATCATGGAGAAATGCTTGGCCAACAAGGAGCAAGAGGAAAAGTTGTAGCTTGGGAGGAATCAATCAAGGTTCCGACATTAGTATATCATCCTGACTTAAAACAACAAAAAATGTGCAATTCAATTATTTCAAATATTGATATCGTTCCTTCAATATTGGAATTTGCAGGTCTTGATAAGCTAGAAATAAAAAATAAATTTCCTGAATTAAAAGGTAACAGTTACGCTCATTTAGTTGAAAATGTAAATTATGCAAATAATCGAGATGTAGAAGGTCATTTAATACACGGGGTTCAAATCATTCCAACTGTTTTTGAAGTCGCTGAAAAATTTAGACATACAGCTTTAGCTGAAGGCTTTGTTAATAAAGCTAAAGCATTTGCCTCACAAGGCAATTTCTTACCTGACTTCAGTCTTCCTCTTAACTATAAAGGCGTAGTAGACAAAAAATATAAATTTTTAAGATTTTTCTCTCCTCGTATGAATAACATACCTCATGACTATAATGATCTAGTTGCTAACAATTCTGATTTCCAATTATTTGATTTAGAGAATGATCCTTACGAAATGAACGATCTCTCCAAAAATGAGAATAATAGAGATTTATTAATGTTAATGAATGAAAAATGTAATAAGTTAACAGATAAAGAAATAGGCCTAGAAAATCATGTCCTTCATTTACCTGGCCCTGATTGGTTTTGGACAGCTTAAGTTATGACAAATGAAGTTATCTTAAATTTTGATTTATACAGAAAGTTTCGGTCTGAGTATTCTCCAGATAATTTTCATCATGTAGCTTTTAAGACGATGCAGTACGAAAAGATGGTCAGTTTTTACGAAAAACTTTTCGGATGTAAACCTTTGTATAAAAGTAATGATATTGCTTTTTTAGCTTTTGATGAAGAACATCATAGAGTAGCTATTGCCAACACTAAGCCAGGAGTTGATAAACTAAATTTTTTTGTAAAACTGATAGCACAATTTAAAGAGTGGCTTAATAGGTCTACACCATCAGCAGTTGGACTAGACCATATTTCTTATCAATTAAATCCTATAGATAAGTGGTTTGAATTTTACTTAAAAGCAAAAGAACGAGGTCTTAAACCATACTGGACTATCAATCATGGTTGGATAACTGGAATGTATTATAAAGATCCTGATGGCAATCTTATTGAAATATTTTTTGAGCACTGGAAAAATGAAGAAGATTTTAAGCATGAGGTATCAGCTAGAGGATTTCCTGAAGAACCAGTGGGTACAAATATGGATATTGATATTCTCTATGATATGTTCAAAAAAGGCGAAAGTTTTGAAAACTTAACCAAAAAAGGAAACACAGTCCCTGAGGGAAAAAAACCCGTAGCAGGTATTCAAGCAGCAATCAATATGCGTAAAAAATTTAAATAGTATTTGTATGGATCTATATGATCTGAATTCAATTCCAAGAATAGTTTTTTCTATTTTATCAATTTTATTAACGATAGGTCCAACTATTGCCGATTTCAATAAAACTCATGCCACTCATCCCGATTGGATAGGGCATGCACGCTTTCATGTAGTCTGGCAAGTTCTTGGATTCTATCCAATCATGGTTTTGAATTTAATTGTATTATGGATTTATATTCCTGAATTTTATTATCCATACCAGCTTTATTTTTGGCTTATTTGGTATTTTGGATTCCTTGGAACATTTATAATAACTATTTTCAGCATGCCTCTATTTAAGGGAACACTCTCTGATCCGGGAGGAAGAGTACCCTTTAAATATACATTTGGAAAAAAATTAAAATTACTACCTGGCAAAAATAAACACCTTCCATTTAAAATAAAAGGGCAATTAAAAACGTATAAAGTTGATGAAAACCTTCATAACATGATACTGCCAACAATAATTGTGATTATTACGTCTATTTACTTTATAGTTCATTAAAAAATATTTCTAAAAATGATCGAGTATTTCTTTCCACTATTGCTACTATGCGTAATCCAATCTGGAACACCTGGTCCTAATAATATTATGTTAACTGCATCGGGGAGAAATTTTGGTTATTTTGGATCTATTCCCCATATGTCAGGAGTTGTGTTTGGTTTCTTATCTTTATTGATTGTTTTGAGCCTTGGATTAATAACTATTTTTAATAACTTTCCATTTATACAAACATTATTACAAATTTTAGGATCACTTTATCTTTTATACTTATCTTACCGTATTTACTTTTCTTATAACGCAGAAGATCAAAGTCGTTCAAAGCCAATTACCTTCTTGGAATCATCATTGTTTCAATATGTTAATCCAAAAGGAGTTATGATGGCAGTAACAACAATTTCTATTTATACTGATTTTAAGAATTTTGAGTTCATCGATAGCTTTACTAATGGCATGATATGGATATTAATTGCATTCACAATCTCAAATATATTTGCTGTTTTAACTTGGACAACGATTGGTGTATTTTTAAATAATTTTATTAAATCTGATAAAGCTATTAATCAATTTAATGGAATTATGGCAACTTTACTTGTTTTGACAGTTATATGGATTAATTATGAGTTCTATGGATCTTAATAGAAAATTAATAACCTATTTAGTTTTGGGGCATTGTCTTATAATTGCTATATCAAATTATCTAGTTCAATTTCCAATAAATATATTTGGTTTGGACTATACAATTGGTACATTCACTTTCCCAATTATAGTTCTAGCTACAGATTTGACAGTACGACTTTCTAATGCAAAAAATGCACGTAAAGTTATCGGCTATGCCTTTATACCTGCTTTTATAATTTCATATATATTTGCTGATTTTAGAATAGCTATTGCATCTGTTTTAGCTTATTCAATTGGGCAGTTGCTTGATGTCTTTGTATTTTCAAAAGTAAGGGACAGAGTAGGCGATGATGGCTTCAATTTAAGTTCTTATTGGTATCTTGCGCCAGCTGTAAGTACCTTTTTTGCCCAATTAATTGATACATATCTATTTTATGGTGTGGCATTTTATAATTCTGCAGACGATTTTATGCGAGAAAATTGGGACCTCATAGCATTCAACGATTTCATATTGAAACTAGTAGTTTGCTACCTAGCATTTTTGCCAATTTATGTTTTAATTCTGAATAGAACTTTTAATTATATTAGAACGCGTACCTAAGCAAATGTTATTTACGTCTATTTCTCCTGAAGCTTTTGACAGTAAAAATATTTCAGAAGACATCCATCAAATGAATGATTATATAAAAAATTTTCTAGTCAATGCACCTCCTTCACATGAAATACCTTTTGATGAGTTACAAGAAATAAGAAGGCAAGGTGGCGGGTTGCTTGCTTTCCAACCTTACTCTAATCAAGCTGAAAATAGAGAAGTTGGAAACGGCAATCATAAAGTAATGATTAGAATATTTAATCATGATAGTCCGGACTTTATTTATATGCACATACACGGAGGGGGTCACTGCATTGGAGCAGCAGATATGCAGGACCAATCTTTAGAAAAAATTTCAAAAAATCTTAATTGTGTTGTTGTAAGTGTGGAATATCGTCTTGCGCCAACGAACCCTTATCCAGCTGCTCCTGACGACTGTGAAACAGCAGCTGTTTGGTTGATAGAAAATTCAAAGAAAGAATTCAATACAGAAAAAATTGTAATTGGCGGGGAATCGGCTGGTGCAAACCTATCAGCAGTTACATTGCTAAGACTGAAAAGCAAAAAGATGTTGGATCCTATCAAGGGTGCAAATCTTATTTACGGTTCCTATGATGCTCGACTTACACCAAGCGCAATCAGGCAGGAAGGTTCTGATGAAATATTCTTATTATCATATGCAATGATAAGAAAATTTAGAGACTCTTATTTTCAAGGAGATGTAGATAAAAGCTTGCCTGACGTTTCACCCATACAAGGAGATTTAAGAGGAATGCCACCAGCATTATTTACTGTTGGAACTAGAGATTTATTGCTAGACGACTCGTTATTTATGTATGGTCGATGGCTGAGTTATGGTTCAAATGCAGAAATCATTATCGTTCCTGGAGCAGACCATGCTTTTAATGCTTTTCCATCAGAAACAACAACATCTGTTGAAAACAAAATAAGTGAATTTGTTAAATCAGTTCTCTAGACTATCTAAATATACTTTAGCAACTGATTTTCCTAATTTGTAGTCAGCTTTTAAAATCTCAATATTTTTTGAGTCTCTTTTTGATTTTAGTTTTCTTGGTGGACATAGTTGTATAATTTCACAATCACTTGGGGGGTTATTAATAAAATCAAGTGCTCGATTATAAGTTTTATCATGCATTAATAATGCTTTCCTCAATTTAGGGTATTCTCGTGACAATAAAGCGCCAATA
>CACHLP010000017.1 GCA_902580665.1 uncultured Pelagibacteraceae bacterium
CTTAAACTAAGTACCGAATGCTCAGGTGCGCTGGTTAATACATCAGATAAATTGGCATTGCTTGAGGAACTTAATCAAGCTGCATTAGTAAGATGTGATGAAGCAACTTATTTATTTAACTTTATATCAATTGCGGAATCTAACTTGATTTTGATGACTTTTCTCTTATTTATAAATATATATTTTTTGGTAAAAAAGTAATGAATGCAAAAAGAAAAATTTTAGAGAAAATTGTAAGAGTTGATCAAGCTGGTGAGGTGGGCGCACAACAAATTTATGAAGGCCAAAAATTAGTATTCAAGACTTTAAAAAATAAAAAAGACTACGATCAAATTTCACGAATGGCAAATGAAGAAAAAGAGCATCTCGACTACTTTAATGAACTTGCAAAAAAAGAGTCAATAAAACCCACTAAATTATCAAACTTATTTGGTATTGGTGCTTTTGCAATGGGCATTGGTACTGCCCTATTGGGTCGAAAAGCTGCATATGTTTGTACAGAGGCGGTAGAAGAGGTTATTGAAGCCCATTATCAAAAACAAATAGATGAACTAGAAGGTATTCACGATGATGTAAGAGAAAAAATAATCAAATTCCAAGAAGATGAAGTAGACCATAAAAATACTGCCATTAATGAGGGGTCTCAACAAACATTTGGTTATAGCATTTTGAGAAAAACAATTAATGAGACGACCAAGCTTGCAATCTTTATGGCAGAGAGATACTAGTTATTTTTCTAGTTGTATATCCCAGTATAGAAAATCCATCCAACTCTCGTGAAGAAAATTAGGTGGGAATGATCTTCCACATTTGTCTAAATCAGCCATTGTTGGAATCTTTGGATAATTTTTCGGCTTCATGCCCGAGTGTTTGAGGAGTTTGCCACCTTTTTTTACATTACACATTGAACATGCAGTTACAATATTTTCCCATGTTGTTTTTCCCCCGTGCGCTCTAGGTAGTAAATGGTCAAATGTTAAATCTTTTTTCGATCCACAGTATTGGCAACTAAACTTGTCTCTTAAAAAGACATTGAATCTTGAGAAAATAGGATTTCGAGTTGGCTTAATATAAGTCTTTAAACTTATGACGCTTGGCAAATACATCTGGAAGCTTGGACTGCTAATTTCACGAGTATAATTAGAAACAATATTTACTCTTCTTAAAATTACTGCTTTTACACTATCTTGCCAACACCACAGGGACAGAGGATAATGACTTAATGGACGAAAGTCAGAATTCAATACGAGAGCAGGACATTTTTCTAATGGCACACGAACAGTCATAAAAATATAATATATGCATATGCACTTAAAATTCAAAAAAAATTTTGTCTGAAATTAATTTGAAAATTTTTCAGCTATGAAGTCTATAGCAATTGAAAGTCCATCTTGGGTAATTGAATGTGGAGTATTTGGTGAAATGTGGGCTTTTACATCTAAACCTAGCCCATTTAGTTTTTTTTCAGCTTCAATTGTATCTTGGTAAGGTACCATTGGGTCAGCGTCGCCATGTATGAGATAAATGGGAGGCTTAGACTTTAACTCTTTATCCAACAGTTCTGGTGCAATTAATCTCCCTGAAAATCCTACAATTGCCCTTATTGGTTTTAATCTCCTAAGACCAACATGAAGGCTCATCATAGTTCCCTGACTAAATCCAACAAGGGCTAAATCTTGATCAGTTAAATTGTAATGCTCAAGTTGCTCATCAATAAACTTATTAAGAGTGTCGGCAGCAGTTAAAACACCTTTCCAGATTGTAGCAGGATCTCCTGATTGAAAATCAAACCACTGATAACCCATAGGATTCATGCCGCATTTCTCTGGTGCATTAGGAGATAAAAAAACTGCATCTGGAAGCGTTGGCTGAAAATAATTAGCTAAGCTAATTAAATCATTTCCATCTGCACCATATCCATGACAAAAAATTACAATTTTTTTTGGGTTCTTTGCGTTAACTGCTTCAATAACGGGGCCATGAAGAATTGACACTAGGAAACTCTTTTCTCAACAATTCCAACAATGTCACTCATAATATCTTTGAGCTGATAGTTTTTTGGCGTGTATACTGCCTCTACTCCATTGTTGATTAATAGTTTTTCATCTTCAGTCGGAATGATACCTCCAACGATTACTGGTATATCGTCTATTTTGTTTTTTTTCATTTCATTCATAATTTCTCCAACAAGTTGTACATGTGACCCAGAAAGAATAGAGAGACCGATAATATGAACATCTTCTTCAACTGATGACTTAACTATTTGTTCAGGTGTCAGCCTTATTCCCTCGTATAAAACATCCATACCACAATCACTAGCACTAACAGCTATTTGTTCAGCGCCACTTGAGTGACCATCGAGACCTGGCTTGCCTACAAGAAACTTAATACGTCTGCCTATTTTATCTGATATATTTTCAACTCTTTTTCTAATTGCACTATAATCGTCATTGTTAGTTGGCTGAATATTGCTTATGCCTGTTGGTGCTTTAAATTCTCCAAAAACATCTCTTAATACAGCTGACCATTCACCTGTTGTAACTCCAGCTTTGGCAGCAGCTATTGATGGTTCCATCAAATTGCTTCCATTATTTGCTGCATCAATCAAATCTTTTAATGCTTTATCTACAGTCCCCTGGTCTCTATTTTTTCTCCATTGTTGAATAGCATTCACTTGTTCACTCTCAATTTTGGGATCTATTGTCTCTATTCCTCCATCAGAAGAAGTTAGAGGTGACTCTTCAGTTTCTACAAAGTCATTCACACCAACAACAATTTGTTCTTTGCTGTTTATTTTTCTTAATCGTTCTTTTTGCGAGTTAACAAGTTCTTGTTTCAAATAACCACTTTCAACTGCCTTAACCGCGCCTCCTATAGATAATATATGATTAAATTCCTCATACGCTGCTTCTTCAAGTGATTTAACTTTTTCATCTATAACTTTTGAGCCATTAAATATATCTTCAAAATGAAGTAAATCAGTTTCAAAAGCAACAATTTGCTGCAGCCTTAGGGACCACTGCTGATCCCACGGTCTTGGTAAACCCATTGCTTCATTCCATGCAGGCAATTGCACAGCCCTAGCTCTTGCATCTTTTGACAAAACAACCCCGAGCATTTCAATCAAAATTCTATATACATTATTTTCTGGTTGTTGCTCTGTTAACCCAAGACTATTTACTTGCATGCCATATCTAAATCTTCTATTTTTTGCGTCTTTCACTTTATATCGTTCTTTCGTAATTCGATCCCATAAAGAAACAAACGCTCTCATTTTACACATTTCAGTGATAAACTTGATTCCAGAATTAACAAAAAAACTTATTCTACCAACAACGTTCTCAAATTCCTCCTCTGTTAATGTTTTTGACGACTGCACTTTATCAAGATATGCCACTGCAATGGAGAGTCCAAAAGCAAGTTCTTGTTCAGGTGTTGCTCCAACTTCAACTAAGTGATAAGGGCAAACATTTATTGGATTCCAATTAGGCATTTCTTTGAATGTAAAAGTAATGACATCTGAAATAATTCTTAAGCTAGGATCTGGAGGTAAAATGTAAGTTCCTCTAGACAAATATTCTTTTAGGACGTCATTTTGAGTTGTACCTCTAAGACTGCTTCGGTCGATACCTTGTTCATCAGCCACTGCGATGTACAAACTGAGCAGCCAAGCTGCTGTTGCATTGATGGTCATTGAAGTATTCATTTTATCTAAAGGAATTTGATTGAACAAAGTCCTCATATCTCCAATGTGAGAAATTGGAACTCCTACCTTGCCTACTTCACCTTTTGATAATATATGATCGCTATCGTAGCCAGTTTGAGTTGGCAGATCAAAAGCCACTGATATACCGGTTTGACCCTTTGAAAGGTTCTTAAGATACAGTTCATTTGACTTTTTGGCAGACGAATGTCCTGCATAAGTTCGTATAAGCCAAGGTTTATCCATTGTTTTTTAACGTTTTTTTTGTGAATAATTAAATCGTTTTCACTAAAATGTATATACTAATCTATTTTAAATGGCTATAAACCTAGAAAAAAGAAACAACAGATTTATATAAAGTACACTACAGGAGCTAATTTATGACTACTGAAGAAAAAGATATTTATGCAATTGGTGAAATCCCGCCTCTTGGATATATCCCAAAAAAAATGCACGCTTGGGTTATTAGAAGAGACCGTCACGGCAATCCGATGAAGTCATTTCAAGAAGAAGAATTTGATATACCTGAAGTTGGCTCCAACGATGTTTTAATTTTTGTTATGGCTGCTGGTGTTAATTATAATGGAGTTTGGGCTGGTCTTGGTAAGCCTGTATCTACTTTAGATATGACGAAAAAAGATTATCACATTGCAGGTTCAGATTGTTCTGGAATTGTTTGGAAAGTTGGCTCTGGAGTTAAAAAGTGGAAAGTTGGTGATGAGGTAATCATCCATGGAATGCAATGGGACCACGAAGATGCTGAAGTTAATGGTGGTGAACCAATGGTTTCAAAAACAAATAAGGTGTTTGGTTACGAAACTGCTGATGGAACTTTTGCACAATTTACATCTGTTCAAGCTCATCAAGTCTTACGTAAACCACCAAATCTCTCTTGGGAAGAAAGTGGTTGTTACATGTTAACGCTTGCGACAGCGTACAGAATGCTTTTTGGTCATGCGCCCAATGAATTAAAACCTGGCGATTTTGTTTTAATATGGGGAGCGTCAGGTGGTCTTGGAAGTATGGCGGTCCAACTTGCAAAGATTGTTGGAGCCAAACCTATTGGTATTATCTCAGACAACTCAAAAATAGATTATGTAAAAAGTCTTGGAGCTGTGGGGGTACTAAACAGAAAAGACTTCAACTGTTGGGGTGAACACCCAGATATTGATGATGCTGAAACATATGGAAACTATATGAAAGAAGTTAGAAAATTTGGTAAAGCATTATGGGAATTCACAGGAAAGGGAAACAATGTGGATATGGTCTTTGAACATCCAGGAGAAACAACAGTTCCTGTATCTTGCTTTGTTGTAAAGCCCGGTGGAATGGTTGTTATTTGTGCGGGTACAACAGGCTACAATTTAACTTTAGATGCAAGATATCTATGGATGCAAAGTAAAAGGCTTCAGGGCTCACACTTTGGAAATTCAAAGCAAGCTAACGCAGCAAACGAGCTTGTTATTGATGGTACTTTAGATCCTTGTATGTCTGAATTATTTGCATGGAAAAACATTCCTGATGCACATGAAAAAATGCTCAACAACGAACATAAAGGTGGCAATATGTCTGTTCTTGTTGGTGCGGCAAAAGAAGGTCAAAAGTCTCTCAACTAATTATAACACAATGAACCAATTAATTTTAAAATGCCAAAAAGCTCTTATTACTGTCGATAAGTATTATGATGCTGCTTTACAGCATGTTAGAGGTGAACTTATAGTTGATGGTAAATTATCAAGAGACAATCTTGATAAAGAACAGCATGCAGCTCATGGACTTTCGTGGATTGCAGCTTACAGAGCAACTCTAAAGGAAATGGTAAACTGGGCTGAAAATTTAGATAAGGACTCTGCTTTTAATGAGACTGAGCAACTTATGCTTCAGATCATATTCTCAGAATATTGTGCGCAGATAAAATCAGGTATTCCAATGTCACAACTTGAGTATGTGCGGCCACAAGACCTGGGTCTTAAAAATGGTTTATTTCAGGAGAACGGCACTGAGGAATTTAATGACTTAATTCTCAATGGTAACAGTACTGATGACAGAATGAAGCTTGCACAATTATTAAAGGATGGATTTAGCAGCAAAAACTTTGGAAACAGTAATCTTGATGAGACTACATCTATTATCAGAGATCAGTTTAGAAAATTTGTTGAGGATGATGTCACACCACATGCTCACGAATGGCATTTAAAAGATGATTTAATACCAATGCAAATCATTGAGAAGATGTCTGAGATGGGAGTTTTTGGCCTCACGATCCCTGAGGAATATGGTGGTTTAGGAATGTCCCGTTTTGTAGACTGTGTTGTGACCGAAGAGCTCGCTCGAGGCTATATTGGCATTGGATCATTGGGAACACGAGGTGACATTGCTGCAGAATTATTAATAACAGGCGGAACTGAAGATCAAAAATTAAAATTTCTTCCTAAAATTGCTTCAGGTGAAACTTTGCCGTGTGCAGTACTCACAGAACCTCATTCAGGTTCTGATATGGGATCTTTCAAGACAAGAGCAGTAGCAAATGGTGAACATTATACAATTACTGGAAATAAAACTTGGGTAACACATGGTGCGCGCAGTGATGTGATGATGCTCCTTGCTAGAACTAATCCTGACGAAAAAGGTTACAAAGGTTTGTCGATGTTTTTAGCAGAAAAGCAAAGGGGCGACGATGACAATATGTTTCCTGATGATGGTATTAGTGGTGGGGAAATTGAGGTCTTGGGCTATAGAGGAATGAAAGAGTATGAAATGGCATTTGATGGATTTAAAGTAAAGAAAGAAAATCTATTAGGTGAAGAAGAAGGTAATGGATTTAAACAGATGATGGAAACTTTTGAGTCAGCAAGAATTCAAACTGCAGCAAGAGCTTTAGGTGTTGCTCAATCAGCATTTGAAACATCTATGCAATACGCTATTGATAGATTGAATGTTACTGGACAATCTCTTTATGATAAGCCAAGAAATGCCTCTAAAATTGTATCCATGGCAACTGAAATAATGGCTGCACGACAGTTGACTTATTATGCTGCAAGGGAAAAAGATAAGGGTCACAGGTGTGATCTTGAAGCAGGCATGGCTAAAATGCTTGCTGCAAGAGTTGCCTGGGCATGCGCTGATAATGGCTTACAAATACATGGAGGTAATGGATTTGCTCTTGAATACCCTATCAGCAGAATACTATGTGACTCAAGAATACTGAATATTTTTGAAGGCACTGCAGAGATACAGGCAGACATTGTCACGCGAAGATTAGTGTCAACCAATCCTTCGTAAGATGCCAGGATTTTTATACTATTTATTAATACCCATTTCTTTGTTAGCAGTACTAGCTGTATTGGGTACAGGGATCTATGCTATGTTTAAGGGTGGAGACTTCAATAAAAAATACGCGAATAAATTGATGAGGTTAAGAATTACACTTCAGTTTGTCGCTATTGTTATTATCATGAGCGCGTTGTACTTCTCTACTAATAGTTAATGGTAAAACTCAATAAAATTTATACTAAAGCAGGGGATAAAGGCAAGACTGGCTTAGTAAATGGTAAGCGAATTTTTAAAGATAATGTTCGCATTAAAGCTTACGGAACAGTTGATGAGCTGAATTCAATACTTGGCATTGTCAATCTTTATACTAAAGCAAGCATAAAAAAAATAACTTCAGAAATTCAAAATGATCTTTTTGACTTAGGAGCAGATCTTGCAACACCTGTAGAAGCAAAACCTAAGTATAAGCCCCTTCGAATTACTAGTAATCAGGTTGAACGAATAGAGAAAGTTATTGATAAATATAATAAAAAGTTAAAGCCTCTCAGTTCTTTTGTTTTGCCTGGAGGAAGTAAAGCTGCGTCATTTTTTCACAATGCCAGAACTGTTGCAAGAAGAGCGGAAACACTCATTGTATCATTATCAAAAAAAGAAAAAATTAATGAACAAGCACTTAAATATATCAATCGTTTATCAGATTTATTTTTTGTATTATCTCGTGTAGAAAATGATAACGGAAAAAAAGATATTCTTTGGAAACCTGGTAAGAATGTATAAATATGTTTACTCAAATTAAAAAGGTATTATAAAACAGTTATGAAAATTTTAGTTCCAGTAAAACGAGTTATCGATCCATATGTAAATATAAGAGTTAGATCTGATGAAACTGGTGTCGAAACTGAGAATGTAAAAATGTCAATGAATCCCTTCTGCGAAATTGCAGTTGAAGAAGCGATCAGATTGAAGGAGGCTGGGAAAGCTGAAGAAATAATTGCTGTTTCAATTGGAAATCAGTCTTGTCAAGAGACTATAAGGACAGCATTAGCCATGGGTGCGGATAGAGGAATACATGTTTTAACCGAAGAAAAAATTGAGCCAATATCAATCGCAAAAATTTTATCTAAGATTTGTGAACAAGAATCTCCAGGACTAGTTATCTCTGGTAAGCAAGCAATTGATGGTGACAATAACCAGACGGGACAAATGTTAGCAGCACTAACTGATATGCCTCAAGGTACGTTTGCGTCAAAAATTGAAATTGACTCAGATAAAGTTAAAGTCACTCGAGAAATTGATGGTGGCTTACAAACAGTAAGCCTAAACATGCCGGCTATTATCACAACCGACTTAAGATTAAATGAGCCTCGATATGCTTCTCTTCCAAATATAATGAAAGCAAAGAAAAAACCTATTGATCAAAAATCACCAGAGGATTACGGAATTGACGTCACCCCTAGAGTAAATGTGCTAAAAGTTATAGAGCCTCCAAAGAGAGAAGCAGGCATTAAAGTAGAAAATATTTCTGAATTAGTTGAAAAACTTAAAAATGAGGCAGGTGTTATATGACAACATTATTTTTTATTGAACATGTTAATGGACAAGTAAGCGATCAAAGTTTAAAGGCAATCTCAGCTACGTCCCAAATAGATGGCGATGTTCACGGGTTGATTGTAGGATCAGATATAGACTCTGTCGTTGCTGAAGCTTCTAAAATAGAGGGACTAAGTAAGCTAATGCATTTGGATGACGGTAGCTTTAATAATATACTGGCTGAAAATCTAACCCAATTAATACTAAATATATCTGGCGATTATGAATACTTTTTAGCCGCAGCTACCACGACTGGAAAAAATGTTATGCCTAGACTTGCAGCAAAATTAGATGTCTCTCAGATCTCTGAAATTATTGCAATTGAAGGACCTGATACTTTCATTAGAACAATTTATGCTGGTAATGCTATCGCTACAGTTCAAACTAGCGATCCAAAAAAGGTTCTTACTGTGAGGCCTACTGCTTTTAAATCAGCGCTTATAGGATCTTCCGGCTGTGAGATAACAAAAATAAATGCTGAAAATATGCCATCAATTTCTGAATTCATAGGAGAGGAGTTAACTAAATCAGATAGACCAGAACTAACCTCTGCGAAAACTATTATTTCTGGCGGACGTGGAATGCAAAATGGCGAAAACTTTGAGCTCTTAGACAAAGTAGCTGAAAAACTTGGAGCTGCCGTCGGCGCTTCAAGAGCTGCAGTAGATGCAGGCTTTGTTCCAAATGATTATCAAGTTGGACAAACTGGAAAAGTAGTTGCCCCTGAATTATATATTGCTGTGGGAATATCTGGAGCAATCCAGCATCTTGCTGGTATGAAAGATTCAAAAGTGATAGTTGCAATCAACAAAGATGAAGAAGCTCCAATTTTTGATGTCGCTGATTACGGATTAGTAGCTGACTTGTTTCAGGTGTTACCAGAATTAGAACAAGCTCTTTAATTAGTTTAACGTTCCTCGAATAAAGTTTACAAAGTAGTCACTGTCCCATTCTGCTGGACCAATTAACTTAGCTATCTCATTACCATTCTGATTAATAAAAATAGAGTGAGGTAACCCAGCTGCCCTTGCCTCTCTTGGGATATTGTTCTTGTCATCAAAATAAATATCTAATTCTTCAATATTATATTCTTTAAAAAAATTGATTGAATTTTTTTTTGGTCCTCGATCTAAGCTAATTGGGAGAATTTGAAAAAGATCTTTATCAAATTTTTTTTGCAATCTATCTAAAGAAGGCATTTCTTCTTTGCAAGGTTCACACCATGTTGCCCAAAGGTTAACTAAAATTAGTTTTCCCTCAAAATTTTTCAGATCCAGTTCAGTACTATTTATATCTTGAAATTTACTGGAAAAACCTTGCTTTTCATAAATGATGAGTTCATTAGCACTTAAGTATGAATTATATAAACTGTTGCAAAACAAGAGAATTATGGCATATACCATCAAAATTAATCCGGACCTAAAGTTTTTAAGCAACATAAATTGGAAAATATAATCTTAAAGTAAAATGTCTATAAAAAAAAATAAACTAAGAAATAGGTTTAAAAAGCCAGTGAGTGCAGCCTTTGAAAAAATTAATTCTTCTATCGAATTTGATAAATTTTTATTCAATGAAGATATTGAGGCATCTATTGCTCATGCATCAATGCTCGGTTCACAAAAAATTATTTCAGTAAGTGATTCAAATAAAATAATAAGCGGGTTGAAAAAAATTAAATCTGAAATAAAAAATAATAAATTTAAGTTTGATAATCAATTAGAAGATATTCATATGAATATCGAATATAGATTAAGTGAAATCATAGGCGATATTGCTGGTAAACTTCATACTGCACGTTCAAGAAATGATCAAGTGATAACAGATCTGAAACTATGGATGAAAAAAGATAATGTATTAATTTCAAAAAAAATAAAAAGATTGAAAAACTCTTTAGTGAAGTCTGCAAATAAAAATATTGAAATATTGTTACCAGGGCTTACACACTTTCAGTCTGCACAGCCTATATCTGCTGGCCATTATTTTATGGCATACTATGAAATGTTTTCGAGAGATACTACTAGGTTTGGGGACTCATTAAAAAGACTTGATGAAAATCCTCTAGGTGTTGGCGCACTCGCAGGAACTAATTTTTCTATAAATCGAAACAAGACTACTAAAACCCTAGGCTTCAAAAAACCTACAAGAAACTCTCTAGATACAGTTTCGGACAGAGATTTTGTTATTGATTTTTTATCAAGTGCTTCGTTACTTTCTATGCACCTGTCAAGGATCGCGGAAGAAGTTGCGCTATATTCTTCAGATCTAATTAACTTCTTCAAGATTGGTGATCAATTAATGTCTAGCTCATCTATAATGCCGCAAAAAAGGAATCCAGACAGCGCTGAGCTTATAAGAGCCAAAGCTTCAATTGCAATAAGTAATCTTTCGTCGATGCTAAATCTAATGAAGTCACTGCCACTGACTTACAGTAAAGATCTTCAAGAAGACAAAATCTTAGTTACATCAACAAGTGAGACGTTGCATATTTGTCTAGATTGTATGGTTGAAATCATTGACACATTAGAAATTAACAAAAAGCCTGCAGAGAAGATTATCTCCAATACCTACATAAATGCTACTGAATTAGCAGATTGGCTTGTAATTAAGCTAAATTATACTTTCAGAGATGCGCATAGTCTTACTGGAAAAATTGTAAATTTTGCTGAGAAAAAGAAATTATTCTTAAAAGATATTACACTTCGTGATTATAAATCATTTGATCAAAATATTGATAAATCTTTATATGATTTCCTTAGTATAAAAAAAAGTGTTAATAATAAGCAGAGTTACGGTGGAACTGCTATAACTCAAATAAAAAAAATGATTGCCATTGCGCGTAAGGAGATCAAAAATGAGAAGTATTAGTATTTTGATACTACTAATTTTTATATATGGTTGTGGCAAGAAAGGTTCACTTGAGTACCCTCCAGTTGAGACAGGATATTTATATCAATTTTCAACTGTCAAGGTGTAGTTATGTCAGAACTGAAATATGAAAATAATATTCTTAGATTTGGGAATATTAGTATAGATGAAATCTCTGAAAAACACCAAACACCATTTTATTGTTACAGTAAAAGTGTGCTCACTAATAACTATAATAATTTTAATAACGTATTTTCAGATCTCGATTATAAAATTTGTTTTTCTTTAAAATCAAATTCTAATCTCACACTGTTAAGAATCTTGGCCTCATTAGGTGCTGGTGCTGATGTGGTGTCTGAATGGGAATTTAAAAAAGCAATTGAAGCAGGGATACCACCTCAAAAAATTGTATTTTCTGGAATTGGAAAAAACGAAAATGAAATTAAGTATGCAATTGCAAATGATTGCTTTCAAATTAATGTAGAGTCTTTAGCTGAGTTAAAAAAAATTAATCAGATAGCTAAAGGAATTGGTAAAATTCAAAATATTGGGATTAGGATAAATCCTGATGTACAATCTGATACACATGAAAAAATAACAACTGGGAGTCTTGAAAATAAATTTGGAATATCTGTAAATGAAACTTTAGAGATATTCGATAAAACTAAAGAATTTTCCTCTCTTTCGATTACAGCTATTGCTTTTCATATAGGCAGTAATATAAAAGATTTAAGTCCATTTAAAAATTCTTTTGAAGTTGCTAAAAACTTAATTGATAAAATACAATTGAATTACAACTCGCTGAAAACTATTGATGTTGGCGGAGGAATAAGTCCCGAAGAAAGAAATTTTAGCTTTAAAGATTATTACGATATGCTTATTTCATATTTTGATAAAGGGAGATTTAAATTTATCTTTGAGCCTGGGAGATTAATTGTAGCTGATGCAGGAATACTTGTTTCAAAAGTTCTTTATACTAAAATAAGTGAAGGAAAAAAATTTATAATAATTGATGCAGGTATGAATGATATGATGAGGCCTGCTTTATACGATGCAGAGCATGAAATTTTAACTTCAAAATTAAATGACTCAGATCACAACATTGAAACAGAAATAGTTGGACCAATATGTGAATCTTCTGACAAATTTATGAGGACTACTAAATTTGCTAATATATTAGAAGGAGATAATGTAGTTATCAAAAATGTTGGGGCTTATGGATCAACTATGAGTTCAAATTATAATGCCAGACCATTTATTGAAGAAATCTTAATTAATAAAGATGAAATTCAAATAATAAGAAAAAAACAGTCATTTGATGACTTCATAAAAAATGAACTTTAATTATTAAATAATTCAGTTATTTGATTTACTAACAAACTTATAAAATTATTTATAGATTGGCTAACGGCAAAAGCATCAATCTTAATGCTGTCAATTATCATATTTCCAAAAATAAATATTACTGGCACGATCAATACTAAAAATGGCAGTGGAATATTTTTCTGTTTTTTATAAACAACTGGTAAGTTTTGATCTGAAAGACTCTGTCTTATAATTTTCTCATTACTAATCTCATTTATTAGTAGTTTTTTCTCGGCTTCATATGTTGTATTTTCATGAAACCATGAATGGTTACACCTAGTACATTTAACTTGCCGACCATGACCGATATCGTCAATATTTACAACATAGCGAGCTGAACATGATGGACAAGAAATAATCATAAATTGTGTTAGTCTGTGTTAATATTTAAACCTTGTTAGTGTAGCTTATTTAGTATGTTAAATGTACAAAAATTGTATTACTTTTTTTTATTCCTATTGTCTTTATTGATACTAATTTTGATCCATTTTAATATTTTCTTCTCGAGTGTTAAGGCAGTAGACGACAGAAATCATAATGTAACCCAAGTAGATAGTATTGTTGTCTTAACAGGAGACAGATTCAGAATTGCTAAAGGTTTAGAACTTTTAAGTCAAAATCTTGGTAGCAAGCTTCTTCTATCTGGAGTTAATAAAAATATTACTCTCACAGAAATAAAAAATGCTTTTCCAAATAATAATAAACTGTTTAATTGCTGTATTGAAATTGAATCGATATCAGAAAATACCTTTGAAAATATAAGGGAAACATTCCTATGGATAAGAAATAATAACTATCGCAACACTATTCTTGTTACATCAGATTATCACTTACCTCGAGTAAAATTAGAGTCAAAAAGGCTAATAAATAGCGAGAATATCTATTATGTATCCACAAAAAACATCAGTGAAGAGCAACTTAGTCGAGTGAAAAAATTAGTGTTAGAATATATTAAATATTTAAGAACTTATATAAGTTTAAGCATAGGGCTTTACTAATGATCTACATAAATTCTTTTCTAGCTAACCTTGCTTTCTATATCGTATTGATTGCATGCTGCCTATTCGCACCAATACTTTTTTTTCTACCCAAAAAACATATGTTAGGAATTATTCACTTTCAATCAGTTCACACAAGAATAAGCTTAAAACTATTTGCAAATCTTGAAATTGAATATCGAGGCCTTGAGAATATACCTAAAGAACGAAAATATTTAATTGCTTCTAAACATCAATCACTTGCCGAGGCAATATTTTTAAATGATGCAATTGAAACTCCGTCTATAATTGCAAAAAAACAACTTTTATTAATTCCAGTAGTTGGCCTATGTTTTAAGAAAGCTAATTTTATTTATGTAGATAGACGAAAGGGTGAAACAAATATTCAAGCAATGGTAAATTCTGCAAAAAGAAGCATGGACGCTGATCCACGACCACTTTTGATCTTTCCTGAAGGTACTAGAACGCCGATAGGAGTAAAACGACCATATAAATATGGCGTTACAGCTCTTTATGATGGTCTGAATATCCCTTGTCTTCCAGTGGCAATAAATTGTGGATACTTTTGGTCACGAAGAAGATTTCTTAGATACCCTGGCAGAATGGTCATTGAATTTCTAAAACCAATTGAAGCAGGTTTGGAAAAAGAAGTATTCACAAAAAAACTGTATGATGTAATAGAAAATAAATCAGATGATTTATTATCTGAAGCTAGAATTAATTTTCCTAAATGAAGAATACCTATTTTAGGAGAATAATTTTCCTTGTTATTGCTATTTTATTTATCTACTCAGCATATTGGCTTTTCATCTCAGTTCAATTTAAAACTCAAATAAAAAATAATCTAGATAATATGAATAGTACTTACAGCAATATATCAATATCAGGTTACCCATATAGAATGAGTGCTCTTATCAATGACTTAATGTTCAGTAAGTTTGAAAACAATTTTTTATCTAATATTAATTTTCATGATGTCAGAATTGATATGAACCCATTTCAAATTGATACTTTATATTTAAGGAGTAACCAAGTTGAAGGTTCAGATATAGCTACTAATTCAGAATCTCTTTTTGATTTTAAAAACCTTCAGGGCAAGATAGTTTTGAATGAAGGTATAGTTATGAAACTTTTGTTGATATCTGATTACTTTGATTTGAATTATAATGAATATAAAGTTGGTACAATCAATCAACTTTTAATGAAGATAGATTTAAACGACCAGTCAGTTTACAAGATTGATTTTTCAGGGATTGCAAATGATTTCCTTAACTCATATATCGGAAAGACTAAAGTAAGTATTAATGGTGAAATTTCTTCGATTACTTACAATGGTAACTTACAGGTTAATATTATAGAAAATGAAAATCAAAATAAATTATTCAGTGCACCTTTAACTGTTAATAATGGAATAGTGTCATTACTGTTTATGCCTTTATTAGATTTGAAGGACTTATCTTTTTTTTGATCTGCCAAAATCAGCATCTACAGTATCTTGTCCTGCTGAAATTATTTTTTCTCTTACTTTTCTTGTTTTTGAAAAGAGTTTATGTAGACTTTTGCCGTCTTCCCAACGAATTGATTTTTGTAAAGCGGTTAAATCCTCTGTAAATCTACTAATCATCTCCAACACAGCTTCCTTATTATTAAGAAATATATCTCTCCACATCGTTGGATCAGATGATGCAATTCTAGTAAAGTCTCTAAAACCACTGGCACTGTACTTAATGATGTCAGACTTTGTTACATTCTCGAGATCCGCAGCAGTAGATACAATATTATAAGCAATTAAGTGAGGTAAATGAGAAGTGATTGCCATTACTCTGTCATGTCTTTGAGGGGACATTACCTCAACATCGCTTCCTAATGATTTCCAAAGATTTTTTACTTTATTAATATGACTTTTTTTATTGTTTTTAAGTGGAGTGATTATGCACCACCTGTCATCAAATAATTCTGCAAACCCAGCACTTGGGCCACTTTTTTCTGTTCCAGCTATAGGGTGAGCAGGTATAAAAATATCATCATTACTTAAGAGAGGAATTATTTCGTTAATAGTTTTTTCTTTTGCAGAGCCGACGTCGGAGATAATTGTGCCTTTTGATATGTGAGGTATAATTTTTTTTATTATATTTGAATAACTACTTAAAGGAGTACAAATTATTATCAAATCTGACCCTCTTACAGAATCCTCTAATTTATTGCTTACCTTATCAACTAAGTTGAGTCTTTTAGATGTATTTCTGGTTTTAGAAGATCTGGAGTAGCCCACTGTTTTTGACGAAATTTTACTTTTCTTTATAGACAGTGCTAGTGATGAACCAATCAAGCCTAGCCCAATGATAGTAATTTGCTTAAATAGTTTTTTTTTATTTGTCATTTATAAAAATCTTTAAAAGCCTTTAGAACTTTCTTATTTTCGTTTGCTGTACCAACTGAAACCCTTACACAGCTTGGTAACTTATATTTTTCCATTAACCTAATAATAATTGATTTAGATAAAAGATACTTATTTAGTTTAGATACAGATTTTCCTACATCTATAAGTAAAAAGTTAGCTCTACTATCATAAACTTTTATAGGCAGTTTACTTAACTCTTTATTCATAATGTTGAGCCAAAGCGTATTATGTTTTTTTGAATTGCTTGTATATTTTTTGTCTTTCAATGCTTGAATTCCTGCAACTTGTGCCAGTTGATTCACATTAAAAGGCCCTCTTACTTTGTTCATAGAACTAATAATATTACTGTGAGCATAACACCAGCCTAGTCTAAGAGAAGCGAGTCCATATATTTTAGAAAATGTACGTGTAACAATTACATTTTTATTTTTTTTAGCAAATTCAAGTCCATTTGAGTAATCATTATCAGTCATGTACTCAGCGTATGCTGCATCAATTATAATCATAATTTTTTTTGGAATTTTTTTAATCAGTATTGCGAGATCTTTTTTCGATAAATAAAACCCTGTAGGATTATTAGGCTGTGCAATAAAAATCATCTTTGTTTTTTTGGTGATAGACTTTAATAAACTTTCTAAATCCACCCGAAGATTTTTAGTTGCTGATCTCTTAATAACTCCACCACTTATTTTAGAATAGATTTCAAACATTAAAAAACTATGCTTTGGGACAATAACCTCATCACCTTTGTTTAAAAATAATTGACATGCAATACCAAGTATCTCATCTGAGCCATTTCCAACAAAAAGGTTGCTGCTCTTTAACTTAAAACTTTTAGATATAGCTTCTTTTAACTCTATACAATTACCGTCAGGATATTTATTCGTCTTAAGTCGACTTTCTGAAATTGCTTTTTTTACACTTATACTGGGTCCAAAAGGTGACTCATTAGAAGACACTTTGACTACATCTTTTTTGCCTGGAATTGATGAGATTCCACCTTCATAGATATTAATATTTTTTAAATTTTTCATATAATAATTCGGTATAAATAGGTGAATATTGTTTATTTTGAAAGAAAATCTTTGAAATATTTAATCTTCTAATTTGACATTACTGATTTGAATATATAATACAGTGACTGCGCCGATTTGAGCACAGCTTGCGGGCGCTGTAAAAATGCAGCTAAAGAGGTATATAAGCCACCAAACTTAGTTGTTAGGTGGTTTTTTTTTGGGTTAAATAAATGAGTGAAAACAAAATAGTCGAATTAGCAAAAGAAAAAGCTCTTGTACTGGATTGCGGTAAATCACTGAAGAGCATTAAAACAGCTTATACAACTTACGGTAAATTAAACGCCGCTAAGGATAATGCTATTTTGATTTGTCATGCACTTACTGGCGATCAATATGTTGCGAGCAATCACCCAATTACAAACAAAGAGGGATGGTGGTCATATATTGTTGGTCCTAAAAAACCAATTGATACAAATAAATTTTTTGTAGTCTGTCCTAATGTTATTGGTGGCTGCATGGGTTCAACTGGTCCAAAGGAAATAAATTCAGAAACTGGTAAAGAATATGGTACGGATTTTCCAGTTATTACAATCGCTGATATGGTGAGAGCTCAAAAACTTCTTATTGACTATTTAGGTATTAAAAAAATATTTTGTGTGACAGGTGGATCTATGGGCGGAATGCTGGTACTTGAATGGCTATCAAAATTTCCTGAGATGGTACATTCTGCTATTCCAATTGCAACCGCAACAAATCATTCAGCGCAGAATATTGCGTTAAATGAGCTTGCTAGACAATCCATTATGGCTGATCCAAATTGGAATTCAGGTAATTATTATAATTCTGAGAATAAACCTTTAAAAGGTCTATCAGTCGCGAGAATGGCTGCCCATATCTCCTATCTATCTAAAGATGCTTTGCACAGCAAGTTTGGAAGAAATCTGCAAGACAAGAATAGTTTAGATTATTCTTTTGATGCTGATTTCCAAATTGAAAGTTATTTAAGGCACCAAGGATTTACATTTGTAGACCGCTTTGATGCTAATAGTTATTTATATATTACTCGTGCAATGGATTATTTTGACGTT
>CACHLP010000018.1 GCA_902580665.1 uncultured Pelagibacteraceae bacterium
TTTTTTTAGAAGAAGGCTCAGCTCTAATCACTGGCGCAGGTTCTGTAAAAAGAAGAATAAATTTATTCTCAGATAAAATTTTTATCATTATTTACCCACAAATTTTAATGAGTACAAAAATAATTTTTGAGCAGCATAATATATTGAGTAAGAGTAAATTTCTTTACGAGGGACAAACACAAATTAGTGATATATTGCATGATACTTCAAATGACCTCGAGAAGACAGCTATAGCTCTGCATCAAGAAACAGGAATGGCAAAGCAGTTTCTAGAAAACGATGAACATTGTGAGTTTGCAAGAATGACTGGAAGCGGATCAGCATTTTTTGGATGTTACAATGATGAAGCTTATGCAAATAATGCTATCTCCAAAATCAAAAAACTCTATCCTAAATGGTGGACTTGCCTAGCTAGGACAATATAATCATTGCAAAATCTATTTGTTAAACTAAATAATGTAAGAGTGTTGGGGCGTGGCCAAGCGGTAAGGCACCGCTTTTTGGTAGCGGCATTCGGAGGTTCGAATCCTCCCGCCCCAGCCAAGGAAAAAAAATATGAGCAACTTTTTAAATAAATATAAATCTGTTTATGATGTTTTTTTAGATAACTGGAGTTATCAGTCACATTTTGTCTTGTACCTTGAGGCCTTAATGCGTCAACAAACACTGCTGCCCAATTATATTAAAGAAATGATCTTTGCCTATATATCTGGCCTTAATGGATGCCAATATTGTAAAAATATTCATGCCGAAATATCCAAGAAACTCCTTAGAGATGCCAACGAAGAAGACCCGCTTCTAGATATTGAAAATGCTGGTATAGAGGAAAAATACAAACCAATATTGAAACTGGCTCATAAAGTGAATGCAGATATAAAATCAATAGCTGATGAGGATGTAGATCAAGTTTTACAATATGGTTTCGACGAACAAGTAATTTCAGAAATTATTTCAGTATGTGGCGCCGCACAATTTATGAATACAGTAGTTGTAGCTCATCGGATAAAACCTCTTGATGACGTTCAAAATATCGGCTCAGCAAAGATGATGATAAATAAAGGTTATGATGGACTCGCTGAATATATGATCTCAAAAAGAAATAAATAATTAGGTTATTTTTAATAAACTCATTCCTAAGAAAAAAAGCTCCAACTGTAAGAGCAAACGTTCCAATTATATAGATAATTGAAATCATAATATTGCCATTTTGAAATAGCTCAAAAACATCAACATTAAAAGAAGAGAATGTTGTAAAGCCACCTAAGAAACCAATAGTGATAAACATTTTAAGATTATCAGAAATATTAATTTTAGCTGCGAAATAGCTCCATGCCAACCCAATAAGAAAAGCACCTATAACATTCACTGTGAGAGTTCCATAAGGAAAAGAACTTACAAAAGATTTATTAATTTGCTCTATGAGAAAATATCGAGTCAACGCCCCTATGCCACCACCAATAAATATTGAAATAAACAAACTCATTAATCTTTCATGCCTACAAGATGAGTCAAAATTCCAAAGTGATCACTGGGATAAATATCATTTGATTTATTTCCTATAAGGCAACTTTTTACAGGTTGACCCAAACCTTTTGCCCATGCTTTTGAAGAAAATATATAATCAATCCTTCGATCATATTCTAAAGTTTTCATTGCCCATTTATTTTTATTTGACCATGTATAACCTGGCTCACCTACATTTGTGAGGTTCCAAACATCTCTGAGAACTGTTTCATTAATTGGCTTTTTGTGCCCAGTGATCATTTTTATTTCATCACTCTCAGGATCTGCATTAAAGTCACCACACAATAACACTGGAAATTTAGATTTTTGCAGATGGCTTATATACTCCATTAATTCTGTAACTTGGCTTTCTCTTACTGGTTGATGCTCGTATTTGTAGTTCAGGTGCGTACATATTACATTAATTGTAATACCGTTTTTATAGAGTAACTCAGCATGTATAAATAATTTCTTCTCATCATTCTTAGGGTCTGCTTTAAACATTATTATTTGATGATTTTGTATTGGATATTTTGAGATTATAGCATTCCCAAACCCAACTCCGTCAAACTCAAAAGATTTTCCGTAAATATAATTGTATCCTAGTTTGTCTGCTATTATTTTTGCTTGGCTTTCATCTTCCTCTTCCCATACTTCTTGTAAACACAGTATATCAGCAGCTATTTCTTGGAGTTCTGATAAAATTAATACCTCTCTCTCCTTATATGACTCAAACTTCCACCATAAATTCCAGGTCAGGAGCTTAATCGTCTCATCGTACTCTTCAATTATTATAGCGTCAGGATCAGGAAAAGATTTATCACTCATTCATTTACGGAAAGGCAACCATAATCGTTTCAGCTACGTAAGCTGGCTTATCTTGACCTTCAATTTCAAGGGATACTTCGCTGATTACTTGTGTACCCCCGTTATCTAATTTGTTAACTTCGTTTATTTTAGCTGACATTCTTACTTTAGAATTTACCGGCACCATGTTAATGAATCTAACTTTATTTAAGCCATAATTTATCACCATTTTAGCACCTGAGATAATCCATACTTGAGCGCTCAAAGGCACTGAAAGAGAAAGGCTTAGAAATCCATGAGCAATTGTGCTTTTAGTTGGCAATTCTTTTTGAGCTTTTTCTTCATCAACATGTATCCATTGATGATCACTAGTTGCTTCAGCAAACTGATTTATTCTTTCTTGATCAATAGTCATCCACTCTGAATGACCCATTTCTTTCCCTTTGTATGACTCGATTTCATTAACATCAACTGTCAGCATAATATATCTCCCAATTCGTAATTTTTAATTGTAAAATCATAACGAAAATAAACTCATAATAGAAGTTTTATAATGGAAAATATTCGACGAACCAAACCTGATGATGAAATAAATATATCTAGTTTGCTGGATCAAGCATTTGGGCCAGGAAGATTAGCGAGATCTGTATATCGTTTGAGAGAAATAAGACCCTTCATTGATGAATTTTCATATGTCTACTTGAATGACTCAAAAATTGCCGCAAGCATTAGTTACAGTGAAACGTATATAAACAATTTATTTAAAGGACTTTTGCTAGGCCCTCTAGCGGTCAGTCCTGCCATAAAAGGCAAGGGTTATGGTAAAGAATTAGTAAAATACACAATTAATAAAATCGAATTGAGCAATATTTATGATTTTATCATTGTCGTAGGTGACTTAGATTATTATTCAAATTTTGAATTCAATAATGTAGAGAAGAACTTAGAATTTTATGGTCCTGTAGATAAGAACAAAGTTTTGATAAAATTGATTGGTACAAAAATAAATATAAATGATATTGAGCATTATAAATTTACGTAGAAAAAAATAATGAGTGATGATCCAGTAATCTTGAAGGGTATAGAAACAATCTATAGTTTCAGTAAATCAAATAAGAAATCTCTTCCTCCAATTGAAAAATGGAACCCCCCGTTTTGTGGAGATATTGATATGACAATTTCTAAATCTGGAAAATGGTATTACATGGGATCAGAAATTAAAAGACCTGCAATGGTTAAATTATTTTCAGGTATTCTTAGATTAGAGTCTGACAATTCATACTATTTGGTTACTCCAGTTGAAAAAGTAAGAATACAGGTTGAAGACGCGCCTTTTGTTGCGGTAGCAATAACAAAAGAGCAAAGTGAAGGAATAAATTCAGTAACTTTTCGGACCAATCTTAATGATGAAATTGTTCTTTCAAAAGAGAATCCATTATCAATTGAAATAAAGAAAAATGATGAACCCTCGCCATACATAACAGTTCGTAATAACTTAAGAGCATTAATTTCTCGGTCAGTCTTTTATGAGTTAGTAGACTTAGCTGAAACAATGCCAATTGATGGCGTGCCTTACTTAGCAATAAAAAGCCAGGGGGAAATTTTTAAAATTCATAAAGTAGAAGATTTATGATCGAAATTTCTCAATTGAGAAAACTTTTTAAAGGTCCTGAAATAATATCACACAAATATTTCGACCAATTAACGGATGATTTGATTACAAGAGCTCATCATCCATTGGTAAAACTTAAAAAAGAAAGTATCAATTTAATACCGTCTGCAGTTTTAGTACCAATTATTTACGAAGAAGACAATGTAAAGATTTTACTTACAAAAAGACCTACAAATCTTAAAGACCATGCAGGACAAATAAGTTTTCCAGGAGGAAAAATTGAGACAGGCGATTTAACTCCCATAGAAACCTCTTTAAGGGAAGCATCTGAAGAAGTCGGGCTTTCTAGAGAACAAGTTGAAGTACTAGGAAATCTTGATGTTTACGTAACCGGAACTGGGTTCAGAATATTGCCAATTGTTTCCGTAATTAAAGACTATTCATCACTAAAAATTAATAAAAGTGAAGTAGATGAAATTTTCTATCTACCTCTAGAATTTCTTATGAATAAAAATAACCATCAAGAGGAAAGTGCAACTTATAGTCAGGGCAATGAAAAATATGATTATGTTTATAGTGTTTTACCTTACGAAAACTATAAAATTTGGGGTGCAACAGCGGGAATGTTAATAAATCTTTATCAAATTTTAAAATGATATAAACATGCCTTTGTTATGAATAATTATTCTTCACTAATTTCAATCGAAGAAGTTAGTCAAATATTTAAAATATTTGAGGGTTTTCAAAAGAACTGTATTTTTCTAGTAGGCGGCTGTATCAGAGACTCAATTTTGCAAAAAGATGTTACTGACATTGATTTTGCAACATCTTTGAGTCCCGATGAAACAACTAACTTGCTAGATCAAAATAATATTCAGTTTGTGGATGTAGGTAAGAAATATGGCACTGTCACAGCGATTATAAATCAGAAAAAATTTGAGATTACATCTTTTAGAAAGGATATTTCAACTGATGGTAGACACGCAACGGTTACATTTACTAATGATATGAAGGAAGATGCTCAAAGAAGAGATTTCACCTTTAATGCACTCTATGTTGATAGTAACGGAAAAATATTTGATTTCTATAATGGTCAAGAGGATTTGAAGAATGGCAACGTGATTTTTATTGGAGATCCAAATGAAAGAATTAAAGAAGATTACCTTAGGATTCTACGATACTTTCGCTTCTTTGCACTTTTCGAAAATAACGACATTGATCCTGATTTACAAAAAGTATTTACGGCCAATCATGCACACTTATCAAAGATCTCCAATGAGCGTAAATGGTTCGAATTTAAAGAAATTTTGAAATTAAAAACACCTCATAATTCACTTCATATGATGGAGAGTGTAGGAATATTGAAAACGCATTTTGAAGGAGCCTTACTGGATGAAAATTTTAAAAACTTAATCGAAATTGAATCAAGAGTCGGTGCCTCTCCCAATCCAATAATTAGGTTAAGTATACTAATCGGAAGTTCACTTGAAAAAGCAAACCATTTTATCAATGCTTTTCCACTTTCTAAGGCGGACTCAACAGTGTTACTGAAATTATCAAGCTTAAATAAAAAAATTGTTTCATACCTCTCAATGAGAGAAGTTCGTTACTTATTGTATAAGCTTGGTAAAAGTGAATTTCAAAATCAGATAATCATAAATTGGTCCCGAGACACTCAAAATAAGAACGAAGTAAACTGGAGATCTTTATATGAAGTAGCAAATAACTGGACCAAACCCAATTTTGAAATTTCATCAAAAGATGTTATTAACATGGGCATAGAACAAGGACCAATGGTTGGAAGAATAATGTCAGAAGTTGAAGATTGGTGGGCTGAAAATGACTTTATCGATGATAAGTTTTCTCTTATAGAGCGCTTGAAAGCTATTGTTCAGGCTCAAAAGTAAAAAATTTTTTATTTGAATTCAATTTTTTTAATATCGTAATTCTTTTCACCTTTTGGAGTAGTCACAGTAACAAAATCTCCTTTTTCTTTTCCAATTAGCGCTCTGGCAACTGGTGATTTATACGACAATAAGCCTGACTCGATGTCTGCTTCATCATCGCCAACAATTTGGAATTTGGTTTTAGACTCATCATCTAGATCGGACAGTTCAACGGTTGCACCAAAAACAATTGTCTTCTGAGTTTTTGGAATATTATCAAGATCTATTATTTCAGCATTTGCGAGCATCAGCTGAATTTCCTGAATACGTCCTTCAATATGGCCTTGCTCTTCCTTAGCTGCGTGATACTCAGCATTTTCTTTTAAGTCACCATGCTCCCTAGCTTCAGCTATGGCTTGAATGACTTTTTGGCGCTTATTGTTAATAAGATCATTTAATTCATCTTGAAGTTTTTTTGCACCTTTTACTGTAATAGGCTCTGTTTCCATTTCAATTTACTTCCATTTTGCGTTTGGCGGCATAGACATTAATATTGCATCAACATTACCGCCACTATTAAGTCCAAATTTAGTTCCACGGTCGTATAAGAGATTATATTCTACGTATCGGCCTCGTTTCAACAACTGAATTTCTTTTTGTTTTTTTGTAAATTTTTCAAACATTTTTCTACGGACAACTTCTTTAATAATTTCTACGAAAGTTAATCCTACATCTTTAACAAAATCAAAATCATTACTCCAATTATCCATTTTATAATCGAAGAAAATACCACCGATACCTCTTATTTCTTTTCTATGTGGCAAATAAAAGTACTCATCGCACCATTTTTTATATTTAGGATAATAACTCTTACTGTGCTTATCACATGCATTTTTTAGTGTGGAGTGAAAGTTCTTTTTTAATATTTTATCTTCTAAGCATGGAGTAGCATCAATTCCTCCCCCAAACCAACTTTTGCCGGTAATAATATGACGCGTATTAAAGTGCAGTGCTGGAACTTTCGGATTTACTGGATGAAGCACTACCGAAACACCTGATGACCAGAAACTATTGTTTTTTTTAGTGCCAGGTATTTGCTTTGCAAAATCTTTTGGTAATTTCCCAATAACATTTGAAAATGCAACACCACCTTTTTCAATTACATCACCTTCAATAATTCTATACTCTCCCTTTGACCACCTATTCTTCTTGAATTTAGCAGTCGATCCATATTCTTTTTCAAGTTCAAGAACTGTATCACATATTAAATTTTGAAGTTCTATAAACCAGTCTTTACAAATCTTTTTATTCTTCTTCATGCTAAATTGTTTTTAACTGCCTTATGGCTTCCGAGATAACTATCGCAGATGATGTGGCTACATTGAGTGATCTCGCACCTGCTTTCATGCTTATTTTTATAACCTCATCTACTTCTTGGTGAACATATTCTGGCACACCCGCACTTTCTCTTCCCACGATTAAATTGTCAGATTGATTGAAGTTATAATCATAATGAGATTTATTTCCTTTTGTTGAAAGCAATATTTTTTTCCCATTTCTTTTTGTCATATAATCTGTCCAATCATTAAATTCGCTTATATTCACATTTTTTATATAGTCCATTGCAACACGATTTAGGGATTTTTCAGACAAAACAAATGATGCGGGATGAATGATATCTATATTCACATTAAAACATGAGCAAATGCGAATCATCGCACCAGTGTTTTGAGGGATATCAGGTTCAAATATCGCCAAATTCAATTTTAAATTTACCCTTCTTGATTTTTAGAGAAATATGCGTCATCTTGACCCAATTTATCCTTCAATTGCTTATTTAATTTCGCATAAAAATGCTTATTTTAGAGTATATTAGCAATTAAATATTGGGAAGATAATTTGTCAGACAAACCTGTTACAAGAAGAAATTTTTTGTACATTACAACTGGAACATTCACTGCCGCCGGGGCCGCTTCTTTAGTATGGCCATTTGTAGATCAAATGAACCCAGATGCATCCGTAAAAGCCCTTGCTTCTACGGAAGTAGACTTAAGACCTATTGCTCCAGGCCAAAGTATTACGGTTTTGTGGAGAGGTAAGCCTGTTTTCATTAGAAGAAGAACTCCTGAAGAGATATCAGAAGCTAAAGCTGTATCTCTGGATGAATTGCCAGATCCTCAAGACGATGCAGCTAGGGCTAAAAATCCAGAATGGCTGGTAATGGTGGGAATATGTACTCACTTGGGGTGCATTCCACTTGGTCAAAAGGGTGAATATAATGGTTGGTTCTGCCCATGCCACGGTTCACACTATGATACATCTGGAAGAATAAGAAAGGGGCCAGCCCCTAGCAATTTGGAAATTCCTGACTATGTATTTCTTAATGATAACACTATTAAAATTGGATAAATAATATGAGCGAAAATTACGTACCAAAGTCAGCAGTTGGAAAATGGTTTAACGAAAGGTTACCTTTACTTGACCTAATCTATGGTCATTTAATGCCATACCCAACTCCAAAAAATTTAAACTATTTTTGGACGTTTGGTGGAATTCTGACGTTTTGTTTGGTTACGCAAATCGTAACTGGCTTAGTGCTTGCTATGCATTATGTTGCTGATGCTGATTTGGCGTTTGCTAGTGTTGAACACATAATGCGTGATGTAAACTATGGTTGGTTACTAAGATATATTCATGCGAATGGTGCTTCGCTATTTTTCATGGCTGTTTACATACACATGGCGAGATCTATGTTTTATGGTTCTTATAAAGAACCACGAGAACTTATTTGGATTATAGGTGTATTTATATTCTTACTTATGATCGCTACAGCATTTATGGGATACGTTTTGCCGTGGGGCCAAATGAGTTTTTGGGGAGCTACTGTGATAACTAACCTATTTAGCGCAATACCGATTGTTGGGGAGTCAGTGACGAACTGGCTATGGGGTGGTTACGCTGTAGGAAGTCCATTGTTAACAAGGTTCTTTACCTTACATTACCTAATGCCTTTTCTAATCTTTGCATTGGTAATTCTTCATGTTTGGGCTCTTCACGTACCAGGAAATAATAACCCTGAGGGAATCGATGTTGTCAAAGGTTCACAAGATACAGTTCCATTTCATCCACACTATGTTGTTAAAGATTTATTTGCTCTTGTTGTATTTCTAATCATTTTTGCTGGGTTTGTATTTTTTGTACCAAACCTCTTGGGTCATACTGACAATTACATTCAAGCAAATCCACTTCAAACACCAGAGCATATTGTTCCAGAGTGGTATTTTTTGCCTTTCTATGCAATCTTAAGAGCTGTACCAGACAAGTTAGGTGGAGTAATATTGATGGTATCAGCTATAGCTATTCTTGCATTTTTGCCATGGCTAGATACATCAAAAGTAAGGTCAGCAAAATATAGACCTCTTTACAAACAGTTTGTTTGGCTCTTCTTTGCGAATACTATTTTTCTAGGCTACTTGGGAGCGCAAGTGGCTGATGGTATGTATTTAATCATGGGTAGAATTGCCACTGTATATTACTTTGCTCACTTCATAGTAATTTTGCCATTACTAGGGTATATCGAGAAAACCAAGCCGCTACCTAAAAGCTTGAGCGAACCCGTTTTGTCAAAAGAGGAAAAAGAGATAATTGCCTCAGGAGCAACTACATAAGTTAAATGCAATATTTATCAAAATTATTAATTTTAATTTTCCTAAACATTGCTTTTTTTCAAATTTCTGTTCAAGCAGCAGAAATGAAAGAGCCTTTACATCCAGAGTGGTCATTCGAGGGGCCGTTGGGTAAGTTTGAAAGAGCTTCACTACAAAGAGGTTATCAGGTTTATACTGAAGTATGCTCTGGCTGCCACTCAATGGAATTATTGAGTTATAGAAATTTAATGGAAGAGGGTGGGCCTGAGTTTTCTGAAGCCCAGGTGAAAGCTATGGCAGCAGCATTTGAGGTAAAAGGCGCTCCAGACGAGTATGGCGATGTAGTTATGCGACCAGCTATTTTGTCAGATAAATTTGCTAGCCCCTATGAAAATGAACAGCAAGGAAGAGCAGCTAATGGTGGAGCCTATCCTCCAGATCTATCTGTAATGGTTAAAGCAAGACATGGTGGAGCAGATTATGTTTATTCGTTACTGCTTGGATATGAAGATGCTCCTGAGGGCATGATACTTGACGATGGTGTCTACTACAATATTTATGCAAAGGGACAAAAGATTGCAATGCCGCAACTACTTTCAGCCGGTGCTGTTGAATATAGTGACGGTACTGAAGCAACTTCTGAACAAATGGCTAGAGATGTTACCATGTTTTTGACATGGACAGCAGAACCTAAATTGGAGGCGCGCAAGAGAATCGGTTTTAAAGTCATAACGTATCTATTAATACTATCATTCTTGCTATACTTTACTAATAAGCAAATTTGGAAAGAGTCACATTAGTATAATTATAAAAATATCCATTATTTCAATAATTTAATTTTTTTCTTTATAGTAGATTGTCAGCATCGTTATCCACAAGCAGATAAAATCTGTCTCGAAAACCATTTTTGATTATTATAAGATCTAAAGTTAACTAGATGGAGGAACTTAATGTTAGAAAATATTTTTAAATTGAATGAAAATGGAACGAGCGTAAGAACAGAAATTCTTGCTGGGCTCGCTACATTTTTAACAATGGCTTATATCATTGTTGTTAACCCAGCAATTTTATCAACTGATGGTACAGGCATGGATTTTGGTGGTGTATTTGTTGCAACCATAATCGCAGCTGTTGTTGGCTGTCTGGTTATGGGATTATGGGCTAATTGGCCAATAGCACTTGCACCGGGGATGGGACTAAATGCATTCTTTGCTTTCGGCGTTGTATTTGGAATGGGTTACACCTACCAGCAGGCACTTGCTGCAGTATTCGTTGCAGGTATTGCATTCCTAATATTATCTATAACACCTGCTCGTCAGTGGATTATTAATAGTATACCCGTTAGCATGAAATTTGGAGTGGGAGCTGGAATTGGATTGTTCCTTGCTATCATCGGTCTAAAGAATGCAGGAATAGTTGTTGACAGCCCAGCTACTCTAGTAACGCTTGGTGATGTTGCATCGATGCCTGTTATGTTAGCTGCTGTCGGTTTTGGAATAATGGCAATACTAGATAAAAGAGGAATACCCGGTTCAATAATCATTGGTATTTTGGCAGTAAGTCTTATTGCATGGATTACAGGTGTGAGTGCAATTGACGGTGTAGTTGGATCTGTTCCACCAGCTGTGCATGCTTTCTCAATGGATTTTAGTTTATTAGCTACAGCTGGATTTATTGGTGTTGCCTTTGCTTTTCTTTTTGTTGATTTTTTTGATACCGCGGGAACACTAACTTCTGTAGCCAATCTTACTGGTAAAGTTGATAAAGAAGGAAATGTTGATGGCATTGGTAAAGCTGTCTTAGCAGACTCTGCGGCAACAACGGTTGGCGCTCTAGTGGGAACATCAAACACAACTTCTTACATTGAGTCAGGAGCGGGGATAAAAGAGGGCGGCAAAACTGGTCTAACAGCTGTGACTGTTGCAGTTTTATTTGCTATTTGTTTATTTTTAGCACCATTGGCTCAGAGTATTCCTGCATTTGCTACAGCTCCTGCATTAGTATTTGTCGCAACTTTTTTTCTTCGAAACTTGAAGGATATCGAATGGGATGATGTTACAGAGTACGCACCAGCTGTGCTAGCTGCGATCTTAATGCCATTAACTTTCAGTATAGCTCATGGAATAGCATTAGGTTTTATTGCTTATGTGATAATAAAAGCCTTAAGTGGTAGACAATCAGATCTTAATGCTGGATCAATAGTAATAGGAGTACTTTCGTTCTTATACTATATCTTCTTATAAGATTTAATGATTAGCCTTGTCTTCCTCATCCCAGGGGAAGACGGGCCAAGTTTCTTGAGTTATTTCTTCAACATACGTATTAGCTAGCGACAACCCTCGTGGCTTTGCATAAATTACTGCTAAATGCATATTAGGCATATATTTTTTAAGAGCTTTTGCTGTTCCGCCTTTATCTACAATATCATCAATTACGAGTACTATTTCATCAGTTTTCGGAGCGCGATGAACAATCGCCATTCCAGCCTCCCGATGAATGTAACTTTGTATAGATACGATATCCACGTCTTGTATACCTAGAGTGTAAGCAACGACAGCAGCAGGTACAAAACCTCCCCTGGATACAACAACCATTTTATCGAAATTAATATTTTTACTTTTTATCAAGTGTCCAAGCTTCACGGCTTTATCATGCATTTCCTCATAAGTTGGGAATACTAATTTATGTTCCATATCTAATTATTAAATAAAAAATGCATTACGTCACCATCTTGTACAGTATATTCTTTACCTTCGCTACGCATCTTTCCTTGTTCTTTTGCTTTTATTTCACCCATACATGCAATGTAATCATTATACGCAATAGTTTCAGCTCGAATAAAGCCTTTTTCAAAATCAGTATGAATCTTTCCTGCAGCCTGTGGGGCTGTTGTACCCAATTCTATGGTCCAAGCCCTTGTTTCTTGCTCACCTGCTGTAAAATAAGTAATTAAATTAAGTGTTTTGTAGCCACTACGAATGATTTTATTCAAACCCGACTCCTCTAATCCTAAGCTTTGTACATACTCTTTTTGATCTTCATCACTTAATGAAGAAATTTGGGACTCTATTTCTGCAGAAATAAGAATAATTTCATTATTAAAACTATTTTTAATTTTTTCTGTGAATTCATTCCCACCTATAATTGACTCTTCATTAACATTACACACATAGATTGTTGGTTTAAACGTAATTAAATTAAACTCTGACAAATTTGATTTTATCTCAGCTAAATTTTCAATTGTAATTGCTGGCTCACCTTTTCCAAGATGGTTAAGTAACTTTTCTGCTGATGAGATTTTTATTTTTGTATCTTTACCACCTTTTTTAGCTTGTTTTTCGAGACCAGATTTTAATTTTTCGAGTAGTTCAATATCAGATAAAACTAATTCTGTATTAATTGTCTCAATATCATATAAGGGATCAATGTTACTATTTACATGAGTTATATTGTCATCTTCAAAGCACCTGACCACATGTATAATTGCATCAACCCCTCTTATATGTGATAAGAATTTATTTCCTAATCCTTCTCCTTTTGATGCACCTTTAACAAGCCCAGCTATATCAAAAAATGTCAGTGAGGTAGGAATAGTTTTTTTTGATTTTGCTATCTTTGTTAAAGTATTTACCCTCTCATCTGGAACAATTACAGTACCCTCATTTGGTTCTATTGTGCAAAAGGGATAATTAGCCGCTTCCGCTGAAATTTTCTTAGTAAGAGCATTAAATAATGTTGATTTTCCAACATTAGGTAGACCAACAATTCCGCATTTAAATCCCATATTATAATTTAATGTTATTTAAGAATTGAGATTTATTATCTGATATCAGTAATTTTAAGTGGGATGAAATACTGCACTTTAATTGGTAAACAATTTCTAACTCCTTTTTTTTAAAATTGCCTAGAACATGTCTGTTAACCAATTCGCGGCTTCCAGGGTGATCAATTCCTACCCTTACTCTATTATAATTTTTGCCTATACATGAGTCTATGGATTTTAATCCATTATGACCAGCTGGCGAGCCACCCTTCTTTATTTTTACTTTTCCAAGAGAAATATCAAGGTCATCATGGAAAACATAAACTGAGTCTAGACTGAGTTTATAAAAATTAATGAGTTTTGCAATACTGCCACCACAATCGTTCATATAATCGAATGACTTAAATGTGATTATTTTTTTTCTGCCGATAGAAAAAGTTGTTAAATCACCGTTGAATTTTTTTTCAGCTTTAATAATTTCATTATTATGATTGAGTTCATCAATAACAATGAATCCTATATTATGCCTATTTAAGGAGTGTTTTTCACCGGGGTTTCCTAAACCAATTAGAGCAATCATACGTTTAAGAATATAGAAATTATATATTTGTTGAAAGGTAAAGAATTAATCTTTATTTTCTTCTTTTTTAGCATCATCAGTGGATGCTTCTTTAGCTTCATCAGTTGTTTCAGCTCCTTCTTCAGCTGTTTCTTCACCTTCTGCTGGAGCTTCAGGTTCTTTGACAACAGTTGGTGCAGCGACCGATGCTACAGTAAAGTCACGATCACTAATTGTAGGAGTAATATCGCTTGATAAATTTGCAGCTGATATCCTGATAGTATCGCCAATATCTAAACCATCTAAATCGAATACGATTTCTTCAGGAATATTATTTGCTGGGCAACTGAGTTGAACAGTTCTTCTATTAACATTAAGAACTCCACCACGCTTAAGACCGGGAGAGGATTCTTCATTGATAAATCGAGTTGGTATATCCAGGTTGATTTTTGAATCTTCTGCCAATCTCAAAAAGTCCACATGAATTGGTAGGTCTGACAGTGGATCAAATTGTACATCTCTAGGAATAGCAAGACTCTTCTTGCCTGCAATATTTAGAGAAATGATCCTTGTAAGGAAACCTCCCGAATTTATTTCTTTTTGGACAGATATTTTATCTAGAGAGATATTAAGAGAATCTTCACCTAATCCATAGATAACAGATGGTATTTTACCGGCGGCGAGGACTTTTTTAACTGCTGATTTTCCAGTTTCAGCCCTTATCTCGGCATCTAAATTTGTTTCTTTTGACATAAATGTGTTGTGGTTCTTAGATTAAATTTACTTGGATGGCAAGCATATTAATCAAAAATCAAACAAGCTGGATACTGAGCTTTCTTCAGAAATTCTTTTAATCGCTTCGCCCAATAGATTGGAAACATCAATAGAACGAATTTTATTACCATTGCTTAATATATTCTGATTATTTATAGAATTGGTAATTACCAATTCATTTAATTTTGAATTCTTTATTCTCTCAAGTGCTTTTCCTGTAAGTACGCCATGTGTTACATAGGATGTTATGCTATTTGCTCCAAGATCCATGATCCTATCAGCTGCATTAGAAATCGTTCCAGCAGAGTCGATTATGTCGTCTAAAATAATACAGTCTTTGTCTTTAACATCACCGATGATATTCATAACTTCACTTTCACCGGGTTTAGATCGCCTTTTATCAACAATAGCTATCGAAGCACCAATTTTGTTAGCAATTGCCCTCGCCCTTACTACACCACCTATATCAGGTGAAACTGCAACTAAGTTTCCAATATCATATTTTTCTTTTATATCTTTTGAAAATACTGGTCCTGCAAAAAGATTATCAGTTGGGATATCAAAGAAACCTTGTATCTGCTCAGCATGTAAATCTAAAGTTAAAACTCTGTCAGCTCCAGCAGTTGTGATTAGGTTAGCCACTAATTTTGCAGATATAGGTGTTCTAGGGCCAGGTTTTCTATCTTGTCGCGCATAGCCATAATAAGGAATCACTGCTGTAATTCTTTTTGCAGACGCCCTCTTTAGGGCATCCATAATTACTAGTAACTCCATAAGATTATCGTTAGCAGGGTGGGATAAAGATTCTATAACAAATACATCTTCACCTCGTATATTTTCTTTAATTTCAACGTAAACTTCATCGTCAGCAAACCTATGTATGGAAGCGTTAGTTAAGTTTTCCTCAAGATAATCAGAAACGCTTTTAGAAAGAGGTAAATTACTATTTCCCGCAATAATTCTCATGAATGATTTCCTTTTATAGTAATTGTTGAAATCATTCTACCATAATCATCCTCTTTTTTATGAAGTGACCGCCTGTAGCTGAAACAAAGGTATTCGTCTTTATAAGTATCAATATTGACAGTGTCTATGTTTCCAACGCCTTGCTCTTCAAGCTTACATGTAATGAAATTTTTAAGGGAAAACTGATATTTATCCTCATTTATTCTAATAAAGAATTGTTTATTTTTGATCGACTTGTCAAAGAATAATTTATAAAAATCAAATTTTACTTCATATGAGCTTTGTCCAATACATGGTCCAATTGAACAACTTATATTATTAATATTTGCACCAAGTAGTTTCATGCTTGACAGAGTATTTTCAATAATACCATTCAGGGCTCCTCTCCAGCCAGCATGGCAAGCTCCAATAATTAATTTTTTTCTGTCAAAAAATAAGATCGGAGCACAATCAGCTGTCAGAACTGACAATATTATATCCCGATGTTTTGTTACTATACCATCACACTTATATTCTTTATGCCGTAATTTAGGCTCTACTATCTTACATATGTTTGAATGTGTTTGATACATTGTAATTAACTTAGACCTTGGAAGATTGAAATATTTATGAATTATTTTTAAATTGTCTTCTACAAATAGATGATTATCATTTGATCCTTTCCCACAATTTAGAGATGAATATTTTTTTTCACTACAGCCACCAATTCTTGAAAAAAAACAGTGATCAACATCCCTTAAATTTTTTGAAAAAAACATTTAAATTATAACTTCCAATACTTTGAATAAGCTTCCCATATGTTCCTTATCAATTAACCGATTTAATTGTATTTTTATTTCCTTAGCTTTACCTGGGTTTTGTTTACACAATTGATTTGCCCTTTCCACGATACCGTTCATTTTTAAAAAAGCTGATTGTGTCTCAAATTTGTACTCTAAAAATTTTTTATTTTTAAGGATACCTATCAAGCAATCAAAATTCACATGATAAGTTATGTCTTGTTTTCCTATATTATTTAATACATCAGTCATTTTATGATTTTTAATTGACTGGATAGTACTTTTTAAAGGATGTTTTACGTATCCGTAATCAATTAATAGAAGGTATCCTTTATTCTTTTCTAAAAAATTAATAATTTGATTAAATACTTGAATTGCTTGAGGAGAGTATTCAAAGATTTGATTATTTTTTAAATTAATTCTAGACTTTGCATATATTTCACTTTCACTTCTTGCGATCTCAATATCAAAAACAAAGTCTCCATCTAATGACTTTTTTACTACCGTTTCGTAATATGCATCGTCTCTTTTTTTTAATTGTCTTAAAGGAAGTGCATCTATAAATTCATTTGCGATAAAAAAAGAATATCGATCAGGATAATCCCCAATTATTGAATGAATATTACATTTTGGAAATTGTCGTTTTAGAATTTCAATAAAATTTTTATTAATTTCATTGAAGTGAAGTGAAATATTTATTTCAGGAGATAAATGTTTGTCTAATACTCTAAAAATATCCACAATAAGAGTTCCCCTTCCAGGACCTAACTCTATTAAATTAAAGTGTTTGATATTATTTTTACTTATAACTTGTAAAATCTTGACTGCTATTACTTCACCAAACATTTGTGATATCTCAGGTGCCGTTGTAAAATCACCTTTTTTACCAATCATCTCTTCAGAGACATAATAACCATCATCTTGATCACCATGCACTAGTTGAATAAATTCATCCAAATATATGTACGGGTTTTCATGAAGATATTTTAGCAATTTATCTTTAATCATTTTTTATTTGCTAAAAGTAAGATGGTCAATCCACCTATTATCATTGGTATAGAAAGCAACATTCCCATGGTAAAGAAGTTAGCAATATACCCAACTTGTACATCTGGCTCACGGGTAAACTCTACAGAATATCTAAATACTCCATACAACAAGAGAAAGGCTCCAGAGACAAAACCTGGAGACTTAAGTTTATGATATCTAAAAATTAGTATATTTAAAATGATGAATAGTAAGAGGCCTTCCAAGAATGCTTCATAGAGCTGACTAGGATGTCTAAATTGGTCATCTGCATTTGGAAAGATCATGCCAAACAAGAAATTTGCTGGTCGTCCATAAAGTTCACCATTAATAAAATTTGCTATTCGCCCAAAGAATATGCCAACAGGAGCAGAAACACATATTAGGTCACTAACTTCAAAGAAAGAGCATTTAAAGTTTCTTGAAACAAATAAAGTGGCAATTATGATGCCTATTAATCCACCATGGAATGACAGTCCTCCTTGCCAAAGGTAAAACATTTCTACTAAGTTATTGCTATAGTGTGCAAAATTATAAAATAATACGTATCCAACTCTAGCCCCAATTATAAGACCTAAAATTGAATAAAATACTAAGTCATCAACTAATTTTTCATTTATGTTAGCTTTAACTGCATATATTTTTTTGTTAGAAGATAAATATTTGATATATTGCCAAGCAAAGATAAAACCCACAATATACGCTAGTGAGTACCATCTAATTTC
>CACHLP010000019.1 GCA_902580665.1 uncultured Pelagibacteraceae bacterium
TACCTCGTACAGTAAACTACTTTTCTGATTAAAGTTAGTTTCAAATCGCTGACTTGGAACTACTTGGAAAATATCGCCATTTTTTATGTATTGTTTTGCTTTCTTAATATTTTTTTTAAAAGTTTTTTTTGTCATATTAGACTTAACAGTGATTTTTTTCTTTTTTTTGAAATCTATATTTTTATAGTCTGTGACTTTCTTTATATAATTTTCAATTTCAATTATATCTCGAATTTCATTATGATAATCTCTCTTCGTTGCATCTGATAGATAATGTTTAATTATATAAAGAGAATCAGAAAAATTGTCATATATCAGTAAATTATTGGGTATAAACATAATAATATCAGGAGTATTAAGATCATCTTTCTTTCTTCTAGACGATATTTTTTCAACTTTATTTATATTTTCATAAGCTATATATCCAAAAAAGGCTCCTGACATTGGAGGCAATTTTTTACTTTTAATAAACTTCAAGTTTTTTATGATAGTGTCGATTTTTTTAAGTGGGCTGCCTCTATAATTAATTTTTTTGATAATTTTATTGTTTTCTATTGTAAGTGTATCATTTGTTAATTGAATAGTTCTTATTGAGTCATACCCACATATAGAATATCTTCCTTTTTCACGACCTTTTTCAACTGACTCATAAAGGAAGCTATATTTATTTTTTTCAACTATATTTATAAATGAAGGAATAGGATCAAAGATTAATTTTTTAATCTTCTTATAAAAAATAAAATTAGATTTTTTTTTTTATTAAATTATCAAATTGATTTTTTGAATGAGAAAAGGTCATTACATAAACAATTTGTCAATATTCTGCGAATATACTTCATAATTTGTATTATCTATAATTTTCTGACCAATTATTGACTCCAGAGAAGTATTAAAATTTTGTATAATGTTACTCTCAACTTCTGAATAGTATGTATCAGAAATGTAGCTGTCAGGTTTAGTTACTTCTATCAAAGCTCCTATTCCTATTTCGGTATTATTCATTATAATTTTTACATTTTCTTCTAAATCAATATTAAAAATTGAAGTTAGAGATTCCTTTGAAATATTCTTATCGTTTCTTTTCAAATCATTTAATTCTTTAATTTCTAAATTATTTAATTTTGCATATTCCTCAAATTTATTGATGCCTTTAAACTGCAAATTAATAAGTATCTTATCAGCTAAGCTCGATATTCTTGATTTTTTTTCATTTTCTATAAAATCACGCTCCACCTCTTCCTTGACCATTGAGAACTCAGGTATGAAAGATTCTTCTTTATCTGAAATGGAGTAAATAAATGCTGTGTTGTCATTAAAAATAATTTCAGATAAAAATCCGATAGGTTGATCAAAACTTAATTGTATTTTTTCATTGTTTATTTTATTGATAAGACTCTCACTTGATGATGAATTTATAATTACTGCATTACTTAAATTATCAATAATTTCGTTCAAATCATAATCATTTAAAAGCATTTCATCCGCAAGATTCACAGCGTCATCAAACTCTAAATAAGCTGCTTCTTCAGCCAAATAATTTCTAATATCATTTTCAACTTCATTGAATAGAAGAATTTCTTTTTCTTCAATGTTTAGCAATTTAAAGACATAGAAGCCTATACCTTGATACTCAAGCGGAGAAGATACATCATTTATGTTTAAATTAAATATAGAATTGGCAATTTCATCATTAAATGAATTTTGAGAAAGTGTGAAGTCTTTTACATTATTAAGTTCGATTTCGTTATCTTCCATAAATGAAGAAATTAACGCTGGTTCATTTTGAGACCATAAGCTGTAAAATTTGTTTGCACTTTCTATATCTCTAAACCTAGCAAACTCTATTTCCCGTTTTTCTTCCTTGATATAAAGATTTATATTATCATTGTAATACTCAGCAATTTTATTTTCATCAATAGAATCTAAATTGAAAAATTGGTCTATATTTATCTCAATATAATCAATTATTGTTTTCTGAGAAACCTCATATTTTGATTTTTCTGTCTCATAATATTCTTTAAGCAATTTATCACTTAATTTAATTTCTAGGTCTTCATCATTTAATATAAAATATTTTAGAGATCTTTTTTCACCTTCGTAATTAAATAAATGACTTATAACCTTTTTATCTAAAAAGCTGCTAATATTAAAATTTTCAAAAATTATACCCTGATAAATTGTGCTCTCAATTTCCTTTAAAAAAACCTCTTCATTTGGGAAATTGTTAAAAATGTAATTTTTATATTTTGTTTCAGAGAATAAGCCATCAGCACTTTTGAATTGTGGTAGAGAGGTGATTATTAACTTTAGAGAATTATCATTTATAAATATATTATGTTTATTGGCGTAGTCTTTAACCATTCTTGAATAAATCAAGTCATTTAATAAAATACTGTGTAGCTGTAAATCTTTTGCCTCTTTTAAGTCTATGCTCGAATTTGTTTGTTGGTTATAAATTGATACTGTTTTTTGAAATTCATTATAGAATTCATCTAAAGTAATTTTTTCATTTCCAACTTTCGCTGCTAGTTGACTATTTCCTGAAGTAAGAATATCTCCAACACCCCATAGTGCAAAGCTCAAAACCATTATTCCAAGGAGAATCTTTCCAAAAATTGAGGATACTAAATTTCTTACTATATCTAACATTATGTCTTATGATGTATAAAAAGGTGTTATAAAAGGAATAACGTTGAATGAAAAGAACTAAATATACCATTGCAAACTGGAAGATGAATGGCCAAAAAGACTCTTATAAATTAGTAAAATCGATATCAAATTATTGTCAGAAAATGAAACGCGAAACATCTAAAGTTGTAATTTGCCCACCATTTACTTTTTTGTCAGAATTCATAAAAAAAGAAAAAAAAATTAAATTTGGTGGTCAAGATTGCCATTCTAAGCCTGAGGGCGCATTTACTGGCTCCATAAGTGCAAATATGCTTAAATCAATTAATTGCAAATATGTCATTTTGGGGCATTCAGAAAGAAGAATATATCAAAAAGAAACTTCTCAAGAGCTGAATTTAAAAATTCAATCTGCAATTAACAATAATCTAACTGTTATATATTGCATAGGAGAGAAATTAGAAGAAATAAAAAAAAGGAATACAATTCTTAAACAACAACTTTCATCACTGCCTAAAAAAATTGACCCAAAAAAAATTATAATTGCTTACGAACCTGTATGGGCGATTGGAACTGGTAAGGTTCCTTCTCTAAATGATATTAATAAAATACATAAAAAAATAAGACATATACTTTCAAATCTAGTGAGCATCAGATTTAGTAAGCAGGTTTCTATTGTATATGGGGGGTCAGTTAATGCCATGAATTCAGTTGATATTCTTAACCTTGATCATGTTGACGGCGCATTAGTTGGAGGGGCTTCATTAAAATCTAAAGAATTTTGTAAAATAATTGATTCTTATCACTAAATAGATATAAGGACGCAATGGAAAGTGCACTATTAATCATACATGCTATTTTAGCAGTTATTTTGATAATCGTAGTTCTTATTCAAAGAGCAGAAGGTGGGGCTCTTGGAATAGGGGGAGGTAGCGATGGAATGTCTCCTAGAGGTAGTGCAGATGCTTTAACAAGAACTACAGCGGTAATTGCTGCTCTTTTTGTTGTGACTAGCATTAGCCTTACAGTTTTGAGCCTTAGATCTTCTGACAGAACATTATCTTTCGATGAACCTGAAAACATGTCTGCTGACCAACTAGATATTGAGGATTTCCCAGAACTTCCACAGTTAGATTAACTCTTTATTTTAAATCTATTTTGAAGTATAAAATACTTCCATGGCGCAATTTATATTTGTCACTGGCGGCGTGGTTTCTTCACTTGGTAAAGGTTTAGCTTCAGCATCACTCGCTTCATTGTTGCAACATCATGGATACAAAGTCAGAATTAGAAAATTAGACCCATATCTAAATGTAGACCCAGGGACGATGAGTCCGTATCAGCATGGAGAAGTTTATGTAACGGATGATGGTGCGGAAACAGATTTAGATCTAGGTCACTATGAGAGGTTCACTGGGGTTACATCTAAAAGAACAGATAATATTACATCTGGAAAAGTCTATCAAAAAATTATAGCCAAAGAGAGAAAAGGTGAATACTTGGGTGCCACAGTACAAGTGATTCCTCATGTCACAAATGAAATTAAAGAATTTGTTTCAAAAGATCTTGATGATGAAGATTTTATAATTTGTGAAATAGGAGGAACAATAGGTGACATAGAAAGTTTACCGTTTATAGAAGCGATAAGGCAATTTCACAATGATAATGGACATGAAAATTCTTTGTTTATGCATGTAACATTAGTTCCTTACATTGCTAGTTCTGGAGAACTGAAAACTAAGCCAACACAACATTCTGTCAAAGAGTTGAGAAGCTTGGGTATACAGCCAAATATTTTACTATGTAGAGCTGATAGAGAAATTCCAGAGGATGAAAGAAGAAAAATTGGTTTATTTTGCAATGTGAAAGGTGACTGCGTTATTCCAGCAATTAATGCTAACTCAATTTATGAAGTTCCTATTAATTTTTTAAATGAGGGTCTTGATAAGAGGATTCTAGAGTACTTTAGATTAGAGCCTAAAAAAGAAATTGATTTAAAAATGTGGTCACAAGTATCAAAAAGAATATTGGAACCAGAGGGTAGTATAGAAATTGGTATTGTTGGTAAATATACTGGTTTAGCTGATGCATACAAATCCCTTAATGAAGCACTGTCGCATGGTGGCATTTTTAATAATGTTAAAGTTAAATTGAATTGGATTGAGTCAGAAGAATTGAATGGTTCCAATATTGAAAATAAACTTAATAACTGTCATGGCATCTTAGTTCCTGGCGGGTTTGGTGAGAGAGGAGCAGAAGGCAAAATAGCAGCAATTAAATATGCAAGAGAAAATAAAATTCCTTATTTTGGCATTTGTTTTGGAATGCAATTAGCAGTGATAGAAATGGCAAGAAATATACTTGGAATAAAAGATGCAAATTCGAGTGAATTCGCTGATTGTAAAGAGTCTATTGTTGGATTAATGACTGAGTGGTCTAATGTAGATAACACCACTGAAAAGAGAACAAAAGAGAGTGATTTAGGAGGTACAATGAGATTAGGAGCTTATGAGGCAAAATTGAAAAAAAATTCAAAGGTTAGAAAAATTTACGATACAGAATTAATTAGTGAAAGACACAGACACAGGTATGAAGTTAATAATAATTACGCTAAAGATTTTGAAATAAATGGTGTTCATTTCTCGGGCTATTCTCCGGACGGTTTATTACCTGAAATAGTGGAATTAAGAGATCACCCATGGTTTATAGGTGTTCAATTTCACCCTGAACTTAAATCAAAACCATTTGATCCGCATCCATTATTCAAATCATTTATTACAGCTGCAAAGAATAAAACGTAAAATGCAAAAAAGTGTAGATTTAGGCAATACCGTATTTAGTAATGAAAAGAAGTTAGTCTTGATTGCGGGTCCTTGTGTACTTGAGTCATACAAACACGCAAAAATGATGACAGAATCATTGCTGGAAATAACGACTAGATTAAAAATTGATTTAGTTTACAAGACTTCCTTTGATAAAGCCAATAGAACAAGTATCAATTCTGAAAGAGGATTGGGTATCGATCAATCCATTGAAATATTTAATATGTTAAGAAGTGAATATGGAATTCATATATTAACTGATATTCATAATATTGATGATTGTGATAAAATTAAAGACCATGTAGATATTTTACAGATCCCTGCATTTCTATGCAGGCAGACTGATCTTTTGATAGCTGCAGCAAAAACTAATAAAATAATAAATATAAAAAAAGGACAATTTCTTGCTCCAATGGACATGGTTAATGTGGCTAAAAAAGTCAGTGATAGTGGGAATAAAAAAATATTATTAACTGAGCGTGGTGTTTCTTTTGGTTATAATAATCTCGTTTCAGATATGAAATCTTTGCATATAATGAAAGAGGAAATTGGTTTCCCCGTTGTTTTTGATGCAACACACTCAGTTCAAAGTCCAGGCGGAAAAGGTGATCGAAGTGGAGGAGATAGAAAATTTGTGCCTACCTTAGCAAAAGCAGCAGTTGCCGTTGGGGTATCCTCAGTATTTATGGAAACTCACGATAATCCGGATGTTGCGCCTTCAGATGGACCAAATATGGTAAAACTAGACGAATTAGAGATATTAGTCTCTAAACTTATTCAAATTGACAATTTAGTTAAAGAAAACTAAATAAGTAATTAATTAATAACGTTATTTTTATGTCTAAAATTAAAAATGTAATAGCCAGACAAATTTTTGATAGCAGAGGTAATCCTACCGTTGAAACTGATGTTTATTTGCAAGATGGCACAATGGGGCGTGCTAGTGTTCCTTCTGGTGCATCAACGGGTAAATACGAAGCATTTGAATTAAGGGATAACAAAAAGTCATATCATGGTCGATCTGTTTTAAAAGCAGTAGAAAATATAAATGTGATAATTTTTGACACCATTTCTGGTCTTGACTCTCTAAATCAAAACAAGATTGATCGGACAATGATAGAATTAGATGGAAGCAAAAATAAAAGCAAATTAGGTGCTAATGCTTTATTAAGTGTTTCGCTGGCTGTAGCAGATGCTGCTGCTAAATCTTTAAAGCTGCCTCTTTATAAATATCTTGGAGGATCCAAAACGTTCAAAATGCCAGTACCGATGCTAAATGTTATTAATGGCGGTGCACATGCAAATAATAATCTTACATTTCAAGAATTTATGATTATTCCTATAAATGAACAAACATTTGGCAACTGTTTAAGAAAATCATCTGAAGTTTTCCATACTTTAAAACAGATACTAGAAAAAAGAGGTCTTTCTACAGCTGTAGGTGACGAGGGTGGTTTTTCTCCCAATTTAAAAAATGAGGAAGACGCATGTAAACTAATTAAAGAAGCAATTTTAAAATCGGGATATAAACTTGGCAAAGATTTTATGCTTGGTTTGGACGTTGCTGCATCAGAATTTTACAAAAACAAAAAATATAAACTAGAAAGTAATAATAAGTCATTTACTAGTGATGAATTTTCGAAATTTTTAATTAATTTATGTAATAAATATTCAATTATTTCATTAGAGGATCCTTTTTCTGAAGATGATTGGAGTTCTTGGAAAAAATTTACTAAATCAATTGGAGATAATATCCAAATTGTTGGCGATGATTTGTTTGCTACTAATTTAAATCTGATTAATAAAGGTATTGAAAAAAAATGTGCCAACGCAGTTTTAATTAAACCAAATCAAATAGGTACATTAACTGAAACTATTGATGCAATTGAACTTGCTCAATCTAATGGATATGAAACTGTTATTTCTCATAGGTCTGGTGAAACTGAAAATACTTTCATATCAGATTTAGCTGTTGCAACTAATTCTGGGCAAATAAAAACCGGTTCGATGTCGAGATCAGATAGAATTGCAAAATTCAACCAATTACTTCGAATTGAAGAAAATTTATTTTTAAAAAAATCTATAAAAAACAATAAGTTCTATTAATTTTATTAGCTCACAAGAACAAAAAGAGTCCAAACACTTAATTTATCATTTTTTTCGGGGTTTTCGCATCAATAGAATTGTCATGATTCGATAACTATGATTCTTTATAATCAATGAATAAAATCTTCGATTTTAAGGGAAAAATTAGAAAGTATTATCCTTATTTTTTCTTTCCATTAATAATTATATATCTTTCTTTTAATATATTTGACGGTAACAATGGCCTTTTATCTCATGCCAGATTAGATAATGAAATTACAGCACTTGAAAATAATATTAATTCTTTAAAGACTGAAAATAACCTTATTCAAATTAAAATCTCTTCTCTCCAAAATTTAAGCTCTAATAGCGATCTAGTTGATGAGCAAGTGAGGAATGTCTTAGGCTATGGAAAATCAAAAGAATACGTTATTTTTTTTGATAATTAGTATCACTTGAATTATTGCTAAATTGTCTTTATTTATTGATAAAGTACAATGGATAATCAAGTCTCTAAAGCATTACTTAGAAAAAAATTTTCAAACATTAAAAGTCCATTAAAACCAGACTGGATAAAAGTATCGATACCGTCACACAAAATTAGACAAACTAAAAATACAATCAAGAAAAATAAGATAGTTACAGTCTGTGAGGAAGCGATGTGTCCAAATTTATCTGAATGTTGGGAGAAGAAGCATGCAACTGTAATGATTTTAGGAGATGTTTGCACTCGTTCATGCAGTTTTTGTAACATTAAAACTGGCAAACCAGATAATGTAGACCCCTTTGAGCCATTGAGGGTTGCAAATACAGTTTCCAGTCTTGGGCTTAAGCATGTGGTCATTACTTCCGTTGATAGAGACGATTTAAAGGATGGTGGAGCAAAACATTTTGTAAATACAATTGAGAAAATAAAAGAAAAATCACCATATACTACTATTGAAATACTTACACCTGATTTTAAAGGCAAAGACTCTTCTTTACGAATGATATCAAAAACTGAAATTGACGTTTTCAATCACAATTTAGAAACAGTTAGTAGATTGTATAAGGATGTTAGACCAGGAGCAAATTACGATCATTCTTTAGAATTGCTATGCGAAATAAAGAAATTAAAACCAGGTATATTTACAAAGTCAGGAATTATGATCGGTCTTGGGGAAAAATTTAATGAGATAAGTAAATTAATGGACGATTTAAGAGAGAGAAATGTTGATTTCTTAACTGTTGGACAATACTTAAGGCCAACATTAAATCATCATCCAGTCATTGAATATCACGATCCAGATTATTTTATTCGTATTCAAAATGAAGCATTAAATAAAGGCTTTAAAATTGTCTCATCGTCGCCATTTACAAGGTCATCATATCATGCAGAAGATGATTTTAATAAACTCAGAGAATTAGTAGCTAATGCCTAAGAAGGAGGAGACGCAGCAGGTACCGTACTCAAAAGAGCAAATGTTTGACTTAGTTTCAAATATCAATGATTATAAATTATTTCTCCCGTGGTGCAACGACTCTAAAATCATTAATAAAGTAGAATTTGAGGACTATGAAATTGTAATAGCTGATTTAGAGATAGGATATGATCAGTTTGTATATACTTACAGAAGTGAGGTTAAGCTATCAAAAGATAAATCGTCCATTAACGTAAAAAACCTCGATGGTCCCTTCAAGTATCTAACTAATGAATGGAAGTTTATTGAAATAGAAGAAAATTTTTCGGAAGTTCAATTTAATATAGATTTTGAACTTAATCTTTCTTTATTAGATATTCTGATGAAAAATTTTTTTAACCTTGCTTTTCAAAGAATGGTTAGTGCTTTTATTGAACGCGCAAAAGAGATATATTAAAGCTTCGTTAATTCTTTAAGGATTAATTGAATAGCAAATTCAGTGCTTTTTTTTTGTACACCATATCTTGATTTTTCATTAAATATTTTTTTAATTGTATGAAATGAATATTTATTTTTATTTTTTGCACCAACTCCAAAGTAAACACAGCCAACCGGAGTTTTAGTGGTACCTCCATTTGGTCCTGCAATACCAGTAACTGAAATGAGAAGTTCACTGCCTGTTAAGTTTTTTAGTCCTTTTACCATTGCGAGGGCAGTTTGATGGCTAACAGCACCGTGTTTTACAATTGTTTTACCTGGAACATTTAATAAATTTTTTTTCATTTCATTTGAATAAGTAATACATGCACCATTAAAAAAAAGTGAAGAACCGTCTATACTTGTTAAATTTTTACTGATCATTCCTCCAGTACAGGACTCAGCAAGTGATATATTAAATTTTAATTTAGAACGTAATTTTTTGATTTTTAATAAATCTGATTTCATATATCTATTAGTATTTTATATACCATTAACACGATTAAAGCATAAATACCGGCAATTATATCATCAAGAATTACACCGTATGAGCCATGTATTTCTTCAGCTATATTTATTGGGTAAATTTTATATATATCAAAAAATCTAAATGAGACAAATGCTACTAACACCTCGAAGATATTTAAATTAAAAACAAATAACAAAGGTATTGATTGACCAAGAAATTCATCAATTATTACTTCGGGCGGATCTTTTTTTTTGAATTTGTCCAGGTAAATACCAGTTATATAAAATGAAATTGAAAGTATAATTACAAATAAAATAATAAAATAAAAAATAGAAATAAAATTAATACAAATATACCAAATGAGTATGGCAAATATTGACCCGAATGTTCCTGGGGCAATTGGCATATTGCCAATACCGAATAGAGTACTAAAATATTTTGAAAATATTTTCATAGTTTTATTAATTGTATTGTTGTCCAGCAGCCTATAGCTTTTGATTTTCCAAATAAACCAATATTATCAGCAGTCTTTCCTTTAATATTAATTAAATTGCTGCTGCATTTTAATAGTTTTGCTAAGTTATTTTTTATTGAACTTTTATGTTTTTCTAATCTGATCTTTTGACAAATAATTGTTACATCTAGATTTAATATGATTAAATTATTTAAACTTATTTTATCTCTAATAATATTTAGCAGTACAACAGAAGAAATATTTTTATATTTTTCTAATGGAGGAAAAAATGTTCCTATGTCACCTTTAGCATTTGCACCCAATAAAGCGTCAATTAATGAATGAAGAACAACATCACCATCTGAGTGTCCAGCAGCTTTATAATCAGACTTTATTTTAAGCCCACCTATTGAAATATTATTTCCCTTTATTAATTTGTGAATATCGAAACCATTACCTATCTTTGACTTATATGATAAGTATTTTTTAAAGATATTAATATCTTCTTTTTTTGTTATTTTTAAATTTTCATAATTTCCTTTTATATATTTTATTTTTTTGTTCTTTTTATTTTCGATTAATTGCACATCATCTGTAATTAGTGATTTCGACTTTATTAAGTATTTTGTAAAATCTTTAATTTTAAATACTTGTGGTGTTTGTGTCGTTTTGAATGTATTTCTATCTACAGATTTGCCATTTTTTTTAAGAGAATCTGTAACCCGAAGTGTCGGAATAACTGCATCATATTTATCTTTTTTTATTGTTCCAACTAATTTGTTTATGAGTGTGTATGAAATATTTGGCCTAGCAGCATCGTGTATCATTAAATATTTATATTTTTCTATATCAATGGATTTTAGGGCCTTTAAAAGGCTTTGCTGTCGGGTATTTCCACCTAAAATTAGGGCATTATCAGTATATTTCGATAACTTGCTTTTCTCTTTTTTGGTTATTTTTTTAGGAATAGTAATATATAAACAACATTTATTAATCGATTTAGATATATTTTTGAGCGTGTATTCAATTAATAAATGATTATTAATTTTGTAAAAGAGTTTTGATTGGTGCTTACTAAATCTAATGCCAGAACCAGATCCGAGAACAATACAGGCTGTTTTCATTTAGATTAACATATATATTTTAACTTTAATATTCTATCTTAATTATCAATGAATAAGCAAATAAATAGATTTAATTTTTTTAACTTTAGAAATATTACATTAATAATTTTTTCGTTTATTTTTATAATTCTATCTAGTTTAACATTATTTACTCAAAGATCTAATAGCTCTGAGTCATTGCAATATCTTAATTCATATATAGTTATTGCATCTTTATTTATAATTGCATTGATTATATCAATTAGTTTCATCATATTTCCAATTTTACTTCGTATAAGAAGAAAGAAAGTAAGTACCCTGAATAGTAAATTTACACTTTATTTTATTTCGATTGCGTTGACGCCCGCACTTTTATTAGGAATATTGGGCTTAATTTTAATAGATCTAGGTATTAATGATTGGTTTAATGATAAAATAAAAAATGTCATTAACAACTCTGTTTTTGTAGCCGAGAGCTATTTAGAAGAACATAAAGAAACTATTAAAGGTGATGTATATGCAATGTCAAATGATCTTAACAATTCAAGTGAGATATTAAAGAATGATTTATCTAAAATTTCCGTTGCTCTTAGGACGCAAGCATTGGTTAGGTCTCTTCCTGAAACATACATTATAAATAGTAATGGTGAAATATTATTTAGAGCCTTTGATAACAACGCGCGTTTCTATGAGCCAGCGAGTACGTCATTTAATCGAGCAGATAGTGGAGAAATGACCATAATGTCTTCTACACAAGTTAATAAAGTTTATGCACTAATAAAACTTAATAATTTTAGTGATTATTATTTATATGCAGGTAGATCAATGGATAGAAATGTCATAGGAGCATTAAACGATACTGTATCAGCTAAGAGTGAATATACATTTCTAGAAAACAGTAGAAATCAAATTAGTCTCATATTCATATTACTATATATCATTATTTCATTAATCCTAATATTAATATCAATCATTATTGGAATAAAATTTGCCGATAGGATAGTCAAGCCAATTTCAAGCATCATCACGGCAACAAATAATATTAGCAAGGGTTCTTATGATGATAAAATAAAAAAAAATAATGATTATGTCGAATTAAATCGACTTGCAGACTCTTTTAATAAAATGAGTAGTGACATTGTAAAACAGAGAAACCAAATACTAGTTTCTAAAAAATATGAAACCTGGTCTGATATAGCAAGAAGAATAGCGCATGAAATAAAGAATCCCCTTACCCCAATTCAATTGTCTGCTGAGCGTCTTGAAAAGAAAACCAAAGAACTAAAATCTGAAAACACAGAAATCAATGAATGTATTGATACGATACGGCGGCAGGTTAATGAAATAGGGTATTTGGTTGATGAATTTTCTAATTTTGCTAGATTACCAAATCCTAACTTAAAAAATAAAAATATATTTGATACATTATCTGCGTTAATATCTGATTATGAACTTAATCATAAGAATATTAAATTTATCAATAAACTTCACTCAAGCAAAATAATGTTGAATATTGATAATTCACAAATTTCAAGAGTATTTCAGAATATTATAGTTAACGCTATACATTCAATCCAAGAAAGAAAAGTAAGCAATGGTGAAATAATATATGGCTCTCATGAGAGTGAAGATAATGTAGTGATATTTTTTACAGACAATGGTATTGGCCTAAAATATGAAAAAGATGATTTAGTAAAGCCGTATTTTACAACAAAAAAAAAGATTGGTGGATCTGGACTAGGTTTAGCAATTGTGGAAAAAATATTATTCGATCATCACGCAGACTTTTTATTGAAAAATAGAAGTGATAAAAAAAAAGGGGCTGAAATAGAAATTATATTTAGTAAGTGAATTATATGAAAAATATATTAATCATTGATGACGAAATAGATATTTGTAAAAATATTAAAGCAATACTTGAAGATGAATTAGTTTATACTGCTCAAATTGCTCTTAATTCAAATGATGCATTATCATATATAGAAAAGTATAATTATGACCTTGTAATTCTGGATGTTTGGCTTGATAATTCGAAATTAGATGGACTTGAAATCTTAAAAAAAATAAGACAAGAAAGCAATGTGCCAATTATAATTATTTCTGGACATGGAAATATTGATATGGCTGTTTCAGCTATTAAAGACGGTGCAAATGAATTTATCGAAAAACCATTCAATACTGAAAGATTATTATTATCTGTACAAAGATCTATAGAACTTTTTGATGTAAAGAACGAAAATCAATTACTCAAACAGGGAAATATGTATGATTACTCATTCATTGGAGCTTCACAAGCAATCGTTAAAATTAAGCAGCAAATTAATAAGATTGCTCCAACATCAAGTAGAGTAATGATTTACGGTGAGTCTGGAACAGGTAAGGATGTTATAGCAAAAGAAATTCATAAGAATTCACCCAAAAAAAATGGCCCATTTGTTGCAATAAATGCTGCATTGTTGGATCCTAATAACTTAGAAGGACTACTTTTTGGATCTAAAGACTCTAGTCTTAACGAAATTGGATATTTAGAAAAAGCAGCAAATGGCACACTATTTATTGATGAGGTTGGTGAAATGCCGCTTCAAACCCAGGCGAAAATATTAAGAGTGTTAACTGACAAGAATTTTACTAAAACAGGGAGCAATAAAATAAGTGAATTAAATTGCAGAATAGTCTGTTCTTCTATAAAGAATCTAGAACAATTAACCATTGAAGGTTCATTTAGGAAAGATTTATTTCATAGATTAAATGTTGTTACGATAAAACTACCAACACTAAATGAAAGGGCGGAGGATATTGATTTATTAATTGATCATTTTTCAAATTTGTTCTCAAAAAAAAATAACTTAAAATATATAGATTTGAAGCCTGTTATTAAAACAAAATATATTAACTACGATTGGCCTGGCAACATAAGAGAACTAAGAAACGTTATAGAAAAATATATTATTCTCGGCGATAAATATGAGGACATAAATTCATCTAAAGAATATGATGATTTTCAAAGTAAAAATGTTATTTCACTTCCATTAAGAAATGCAAGAAAGATCTTTGAAAAAAATTATCTTCTATCACAAATCAACAGGTTTGATGGAAATATTTCAAAAACAGCAGCCTTTATTGGTATGGAAAGGTCAGCTCTGCATAGAAAATTAAAACAGCTGGGAATCACGGAAGAAGATAAATAATGAAAATTATTATATGTGGTGCGGGCAAAGTTGGCACAAGTATTGCTAAACACTTAGTCGAACAAGGAAGTGACGTGACTGTAATTGATAGTTCATTAAAGCTAATTGATGATTTAAGAGAAAAAGTTGATCTAAAAACAATTATTGGCTCTGCATCTAATCCTTCAGTTCTTAAAAATGCAGGCGCGGATGACACTGATATGATAATTGCAGTAACTCTTCAAGATGAAATAAATATGGTAGCCTGCCAAATGGCTCATACTTTTTTTAAAATTCCAAGGAAAATTGCACGTTTAAGAACAGAAGATTTCCTTAATCCGATTTGGAGAGATTTGTATAACGCTGATAATATGCCTATTGATTTAATAATAAGTCCAGAGTTAGAGGTTGCAAGATCAATAGAAAGACAATTAAAAGCTCCTGGCGCATATGATGTTGTGCCATTTTTAAATGATGAAATTGAGCTACTGAGCTTAGTAATAGAGGAAAAATGTCCTCTCATAGATACTAAATTAATTAGTATACATGAACTTTTCCAAGAAAATAGTAATTCTGATAAAAATCTGAGAGCATCAATTATAGGGATTAGCAGAGATGAAAAACTTTTTATTCCAAAAAAACAAGATAAATTAACAGAGGGTGATCATATATACATTTTAGCGGACAAAAACCATGTTAAAAGAACAATGAGTGCATTTGGGCATGATGAAAAACCTATAAAAAAAATAATCATAATTGGTGGTGGAAATATTGGATTTAATTTGGCTAAAGACCTTGAAAAATATCAATCAGATATTTCTGTAAGCATAGTTGAACAAAACGAGGAAAGATCTAAATATATTGCAGACCAACTTGCTAATACTTTGGTGCTTAAAGGGGATGGCTTAGATCAAGATATTCTTGATGAGGCAAATATTAAAGATGCCGACTTACTACTTGCTCTTACTAATGATGATGAGACAAATATAATAATTTCTGCTGTTGCAAGAAAAAACAAATGTGAATCTATAATTATTGTGAATAATTCAGGATATAATAAATTGAAAGATGTACTAGGTATCAGTAAAGTTGTGGATCCAAGAAAAATTACTGTATCTAAAATTTTAAAACATGTGCACAAGGGTAAAATTGAATCTGTTTTCTCAATCGATAATAATCAGGCCGAAATTATTCATGCTCAAGTCTTGAAGAGTTCAAAATTAATAAATAAATCTATTGAAGATGCAGATTTTCCAGATGGTTTAAGAATTGGTTTAATAAAAAAACAAGACAGAATCATTATTCCTGAAAAGGAAACTAAAATCGATGTTAAAGATGAAATATTATTTTTGTGCATGTCTGAGGACATAAAAAAAGCTGAAGAATTATTTCAAGTTAGAAATGAGTATTAATGAGTAGAGAAGCTTTTGTGAATGGAGAATACACTGAGTATAACAAATCCTATATTCATATTGAGGATAGAGGTTATCAATTTGCAGACGGTGTATATGAAGTATTTGCAATTCTTGACAGTAAAATTGTCGATTATAAGGGGCATATTGATAGACTATATAGGTCACTTAATGAATTAAGAATTACTTCGCCGATTCAAAAAAAATCTTACAAATTCCACATTAAAGAAATTATAAAACGAAACATAATCAAAGATGGCTTGGTTTACTTACAAGTTACTCGTGGTGTAGCTAGTAGAGATTTTAAATTTCCCAAAGAATTAAAAAGCTCAATTGTTATTATAGGTAAAAATGCATCCTCAAATTATTATAATGATAATTTCGATAAAGGAATAAAAGTTAAGACAACAAGAGATT
>CACHLP010000020.1 GCA_902580665.1 uncultured Pelagibacteraceae bacterium
AGAGAGAAAAGTAACTATAGTCACTGCCTTGAGTGACGTAGATGAAAGAACCAGAAGTTTAGCTGCATACAAAAGAGCTAAGCAAAAGACAAAAAAAAATAAACTTGATCAAGAACCCGCAAAAAAAATTGTAAGGGACGTTTATATTCCTGAACATATAACAGTGAAAGAACTTGCCAATCGAATGACTGAAAAATCAGGAGATTTAATTAAATCACTAATGAAAATGGGAATGATGGCCACAATTAATGAGTCTCTTGATGCAGATACAGCTGAATTATTAGTAACTGAGTTTGGCCATAACTTTAAAAGAGAAAATATTGAGGAAATAGAGAAAGATCTAATTTCAAAGGATAGTGAGGCGATAAAAGAAGACCTCAGATCACCTATTGTTACAATAATGGGCCATGTTGATCATGGAAAAACTTCCTTATTAGACAAAATTAGAAATGCAAATGTTGTATCAGGAGAGAGTGGCGGTATTACTCAGCATATAGGTGCTTATGAAGTAGAGCATAAAGGTAGCAAAATTACTTTTATAGATACTCCTGGACATGCTGCGTTTACAGACATGCGAGCAAGAGGGGCAAATGTAACTGATATTGTAATTTTAATTGTTGCTGCAGATGATGGGGTAATGCCTCAGACAAAAGAAGCTATAGCCCATGCTAAATCTGCAAATGCCCCAATTATAGTAGCAATTAACAAGTGTGATAAAGAAGAGGCTCAACCAAAAAAAATCAAAGAACAATTATTATCAGAGGAATTAATAGTTGAGGACTTATCTGGAGATGTCCAATGTATTGAGGTATCAGCAGAAACAGGACATAATCTTGAAAAACTTCTTGATTCAATTGTTGTCCAGTCAGAAATTTCAGAGTTAAAGACAAATAATCAAACTTTTGCTGAAGCTACTGTTATTGAGGCTAATGTAGATAAAGGTAGAGGCCCAATTTGTAATATAATTATTACAAATGGAAAACTATCTGTTGGTGATATTGCAGTTGCTGGGAATGAGTATGGTAAGGTTAGAGCAATACTTAATGATAAAGGTAAAAATTTACAAGAGGCAACTTCATCTATGCCTGTTCAAGTATTAGGATTAAATAATCCTCCAGAGGCTGGAGATAGTTTTGTTACAGTTGAAAGTGATGAAAAAGCAAGAGAGTTATGTGAGATAAGAAGCGAAATAAAAATTAATAAAACTTTACCAAAGAAAATCAAAAACCTAGATGGAGATACAACTTTTGGCTCGTTAAATGGTAAAAAGGAAATATTAGAAGTTGTGGTGAAATCAGATACACGAGGATCTTCAGAAGCCATAGTTCATCAGATTGAAGCTATTATTAGCGATAAAATAAACATAAAAGTAATTCATTCAGGTGTTGGATTTATAAATGAAAGTGATGTTGCTCTTGCATCAGCATCTAATGCCCTGCTAATTTCATTTAATACGACTGCAACAAAAGAGGCAAAAACAAAAGCTAAATTAAGTAATTTAAATATTCAAAATTTTAATATTATCTATGAACTTCTCGAATATGTTTCTGATTTTGCAAGTGGCAAACTCAAGCCTACCCTGCAAGAGAGTTTTATCGGTAAGGCTGAAGTTTTACAAATTTTCAAAGTCTCAAAGATTGGCTCAATTGCAGGTTGTATTGTTGTTGAAGGCTCTGTTAATAAAAACGCAAAAGTAAGAGTGATAAGAAATTCTGAAACTATATATGATGGTGATATTCTAAGTTTAAAAAGAGAAAAAAATGAAGCAAATGAAGTTAAAGCTGGAACAGAATGTGGAATTAGTGTGAAAGAATTTAATGACTTCCAAATAGGCGATAACATAGAAGTATTTAGTGTTGAGGAAATAGCACAGTCACTGTGATCCTAAAAAGAAAATCCGAAACAACCGATAGACCGTTAAAAGTTTCTGAAACAATTAGAAAGGCCGTAAGTCAAGTTCTTGTAAGAAATGAACTTCCAATTAATCCATCATTTAATTTTCCATTAAGTGTTGTTAATGTTGAAATGAATAAGGATTTAAAAATCGCATATGTATATGTGTTAACACATGAAGAAATAGATAGAGATGAAATCATAGAAAGGCTAAAGAGTTGTAAAAAATATATTTCCCAAGAAATAAATAAGTTGGTAGATCTAAAATTTATTCCCAAGTTAGTTTTTCGAAATGATGAGACAGTTGACCGATTAAATCACATCAATAATTTGTTAAATTCTGATAAATTTATTAAAGAAAATAATGTAGATTAATATGAAAGATGGGTGGATCTTCATAGATAAGCCTAAGGGGATAAGTTCATTTACAGTTATTAGGAAATTAAGAAAAATTCTAAATATTAAAAAAATAGGTCATGCAGGAACCCTTGATCCTTTTGCAACTGGGGTATTAGCAGTGGCATTAGGTGAAGCAACCAAAAGTATTTCATATTTTAATGCTAGCAAGTTCTATCAATTTCGAGTTTTATTTGGAATATCAAAAGATACTGATGACTTCACAGGTAAAACTCTGCAGACCTCAGATATTATTCCATCAAAAAAAGATATTGATTTATGTCTCAAGCAATTCATAGGTTATCAAAATCAAGTTCCACCCAATTATTCAGCTGTAAAAATAAATGGCAAAAGAGCCTATAAATTGGCAAGAGAAAACAAAACCTTTGAAATCAAATCTAAGGAAGTAAATATCTATAATCTCAGATGTTTAGCTACTAAAAAAAAAGAAGAATTTATATTTACTATGGAATGTTCTACCGGAACTTATGTAAGATCATTTGCGAGAGATTTGGGCAAAATGCTTAAAACATTTGCTCATGTTTCTGAGCTAAGAAGGATCAAAATTGGAAAATTTGGTGTAAATAATATTATTTTACTAGATAAATTAGATGAATTAGTACATATTGGCGATCATTTTGAGATAATACATCCAATCCAAGATGTACTGGACGACATCCCGGCAGTACAGCTAAAAAGTGATTTAAGTAAAAAATTTCAAAATGGACTAAGCTTTGATTATTTTAATAAAGATACATTTGTAGATACTTTATTAATCAAATCTAATGCTAAACTTTTGGGCATTGGCAAAGTTGTAGAGGGAAAAATAAAACCTGTAAGGGTTTTCAATTTGTAAAAGGATAAGAGATGTCGATAAATAGTGAAAGCAAGAGTAAACTCATTAATGAGTTCTCAAGATCAGAAAAAGATACTGGTTCTCCAGAAGTGCAAATAGCAATTCTTACTGAGAGAATTAGCAATCTAACAGAACATTTTCAATCTCATAAAAAAGACAACCATTCTAGAACAGGATTAATGAGATTGATAAATCAAAGACGCAGTTTGCTAGCGTATTTAAAAAAGAGCAATAAAGATTCTTATGACAAGTTAATCGATAAATTAGGAATTAGAAAATAATAATGAACTACATAAAATTTAAAGGAATATATGAATATGAAAGAAGTAATTTCAAGAGAAATGAACTGGGGCGACCAGATACTAAAGATAGAAACAGGAAAAGTAGCAAAACAAGCAACAGCATCAACAATTGTTAGCTATGGCGATACAGTTGTTATGGCAAATGTCGTAGCAGCTAGAGAGCCAAAACCAGATTTGGATTTTTTTCCACTAACAGTAAGCTATCAGGAAAAATTCTATGCTGCGGGTAAAATTCCAGGTGGCTTTTTTAAGAGAGAGGGAAGGCCAACAGAATTTGAAACCCTTACCTCGAGATTAATTGATCGTCCTATCAGGCCGCTCTTTCCAGAAGGCTTTAAAAATGAAACTCAAGTTATATTAACCGTTCTCTCGCATGATGGAGAAACCAATCCTGACATTGTTGCAATGATAGCAGCATCCAGTGCATTAACATTGTCTGGAGTTCCTTTTATGGGTCCAATTGGCGGTTGTAGAGTGGGTTATGATGGATCAAATTATCTATTAAATCCAAAAATAAACGATGATGGTGATCTTGATCTGGTCGTTGCGGGTACTAGCGATGCTGTATTAATGGTAGAGTCAGAGGCTAAACAGCTCTCAGAAGAAATAATGTTAGGAGCAGTCAAGTTTGGTCATGAGTCAATGCAAGAAGTAATAAAAATTATAATCAATCTTGCTGAAGAATGTGCAAATGATCCTTGGGAGTTTAGTCCTACAGTCAATGAGTCTTTGTTTAATAAAATTAAAAAAGCTTGTGAAGATAAAATCGCAAAGAGCTACTCAATTGTTGATAAGATGGAAAGACAAAACTCGCTTTCTGAGATCAAGTCAAGTTTAGAAGATCAATATAAAGATAATGAGGATTACAGCATCAATGAAGTGATGGGTTATTTTAAAAAAATCGAAAAAAGTGTTGTTAGATCACAAATATTAGATAATCAATCCAGAATTGACGGCCGTAAGTTGGACGAAGTGAGAAATATTTCGTCGGAAGTATCCTGGCTACCAAGAACACATGGATCTGCTATATTTACAAGGGGCGAGACACAAGCAATTGTTGTTGCAACATTAGGATTTGGTGAAGATGAACAAAGAATTGAAGCACTGCAAGGATCATACAAAGAAAATTTCATGCTTCATTATAATTTTCCACCATATTCAGTAGGTGAAGTTGGAAGACTAGGAGCAACAGGAAGACGTGAAATTGGTCATGGAAAACTTGCATGGAGAGCTCTAAAGGCAGTTTTACCATCAAAAGATGATTTTGATTATACCATTAGATTGGTCTCAGATATTACAGAGTCAAATGGATCATCCTCAATGGCAACCGTGTGTGGTTCATCCCTTGCGTTGATGGATGCAGGAGTTCCTATAAAAAACTCTGTTTCAGGAATAGCGATGGGATTAATCAAAGAGGGCGAAGACTTTGCAGTTCTGTCAGACATTTTGGGAGATGAAGATCATCTTGGTGATATGGACTTTAAAGTAGCTGGAACAAAGGAAGGTGTAACATCTCTTCAAATGGACATTAAGATAACAGGTATTACATATGAAATTATGGAGAAAGCTCTTGAACAAGCGAAAGGAGGGAGAGACTATATTCTAAATGAAATGAATAAAGAACTTTCTGATGCTAGAACAGAACTAGGCCCGTACACCCCACGTAGTGAGACAATAAAAGTTAAAAGAGATAGTATTGGGGAAATAATTGGTAAAGGGGGTGCTACAATTAAAGATATAATAGAAAAATCTGGAGCAAAGATTGATATAAGTGATAACGGAAATGTAAAAATTGCTGGAATGAATAACGAAAGTATTGAGACAGCTAAAGAACTAATTAATTCTATAATTGAAGAGCCTGAAGTGGGACAAGTTTATGAAGGTAAAGTTGTTAAGATCATGGAATTTGGGGCTTTTGTTAACTTCTTTGGAAAAAGAGATGGCCTTGTTCACATTTCTCAACTCTCAAAAGAAAGAGTTGAAAAAGTTACTGACGTAGTAAATGAGGGTGATATAGTCAAGGTAAAGGTTCTTGGTTTTGATAAGGGTAAAGTTAAATTATCAATCAAGGATACTGAAGAGTAATTTTAAAGTTTGAAATGATCCAAATAGATACTTCTGAAGATAAACTTCATGAAGAGTGTGGTGTATTTGGTATATTTGGAAGTCCCGACGCATCAACTTTAACAGCTTTAGGATTGCATGCGCTGCAACACAGAGGACAAGAAGGTGCAGGCATTGTCACTTTTGATGGTGAAAAATTTCATGGTGTTAGAAGACCTGGTTTAGTCGGTGATCACTTTAACAAAACAGAGGTTATAGACAGGCTTTTGGGTAGCAATGCTATAGGACATGTAAGATATTCGACAACTGGAAACTCAATACTCAAAAATATCCAGCCACTATATGCAGACCTGTCTTCTGGTGGTTTTGCGTGCGCGCATAACGGAAATTTAACAAATGCATCTATTTTAAGGGACTCTCTTGTTAAAGAAGGTGCTATATTTCAATCAACATCTGATACAGAAACAATTCTTCAGCTAGTTGCTAAATCAAATAGGCAACAAACAGTTGATAAATTAATAGACGCTTTATTTAAAATTCAAGGTGCTTATTCACTAGTAATATTAACGAATAAGAAATTGATTGGAGTAAGGGATCCTCATGGTATTCGTCCACTCGTTCTTGGTGATCTAAATGGAGCACCTGTACTGACTTCAGAAACATGCGCGCTAGATATTATTGGCGCTAAATATGTCAGAGATGTTGAGCACGGTGAAATAATTATTATATCTGAAGATGGCATGGAGAGTATAAAGCCTTTTCCTGAAGTTCAAGAAAGGCCATGTATTTTTGAGAGAATATATTTTTCAAGACCTGACAGTATAGTTGGGGGTAAAACAGTTTATACTTATCGAAAAAATTTAGGTCAAGAACTAGCAAAGGAAAACAGTGTTGATGCTGATTTTATTATTCCAGTACCTGACTCAGGTGTGCCAGCAGCACTTGGTTACTCTCAGGAGTCTAAAATCCCATTTGAATTAGGCATTATAAGAAATCATTATGTAGGTCGTACATTTATAGAGCCGTCACAATCTATTAGGCAATTTGGTGTAAAGTTAAAACATAATGCAAATTCTTCCTTTATAGAAGATAAGAAAGTTATTCTGATTGATGACTCGATAGTAAGAGGTACAACGGCAAAAAAAATCATAAAAATGGTTTATGATGCTGGTGCTAAAGAAGTACATCTTGGAATTGCTTGTCCCCCTATTAAGCATCCAGATTTTTATGGAATTGATACACCAGATTATAATGAGTTAATAGCTTCAAAATCCTCATTAGAAGAAATCAATAACATCATCGGTTCGAAATCAATTTTTTTTCTTTCTTTAGATGGAACCTATAAAGCAATGGGTTATGAAAAAAGAGATGAAGAAATACCACAATTTACAGACCATTGTTTCACAGGCGATTATCCAACAAGTCTTTTAGATAGAGAACAAGGCACAGTATCAAAACAATTTTCCCTATTATCAGAAAAGAATTAAATTTCTTTTGGAACTCCCACCTTATTATACCCACAATCAACGTAATGAACCTCACCTGTAACTCCTGAAGACATATCACTCAATAAATATAGGCCTGATTTCCCAACATCTTCGAGATTTATATTTCTATTCATGAGTGAATTTTTCTCTGACCACTTCATCATATCTTTACCACCAGATATTCCAGCCATTGCAAGGGTTTTCATTGGACCAGCAGAGAGAGCATTAACTCTTATGTTAGAAGGACCTAGATCAGCCGCTAGATATCTTACACTTGACTCCAAAGCAGCTTTTGCAACTCCCATTACATTATAATTTCTAATATATTTCTGGGAGCCGTCATAAGTTAAGGTAACAATGGATCCACCATTTTTCATTAGTTTTTCAGCTTCATGAGCAACTTCAGTTAGAGAGAAACATGAAATTATCATTGTATTTGAAAAGTTTCTTCGAGATGTATTTAGATATTTTCCTTTTAATTCTTCTTTGTCAGAGAATGCGATTGAATGCAAAATAAAATCAATATTCCCCCATCTTTCTTTAATTTGTTTGAACAAGTTTTTAATAGAACCATCTTTTAAGACATCACACTCAATTAAAAAATCATTGTTGATAGACACTGCTAACGGCTTTACTCTTCTTTCTAAAGATTCACTTTGGTAAGTAAAACAGAGTTCAGCTCCCTCATTTGCAAGTTGTTGTGATATTCCCCAAGCGATTGAATGATCATTTGCAACTCCCATTATAATACCTTTTTTACCCCTCAGTGATTTCATGACTCATACCTTCTAAACACAAGAGAAGCATTAGTTCCACCAAAACCAAAACTATTACTCATTGCTGTATTAATTTTCTCATCGATACGAGAAGTTAATATATTCATTCCTGTAGCATCTTCATCTAATTCTTCAATATTCGCTGACTCTGATAGAAAATTGTTATTCATCATAAGTAAAGTATAAATTGACTCGTGTACTCCAGCAGCTCCAAGTGAATGTCCACTTAAAGATTTTGTAGAGCTTATAAAGGGAATTTCATTTTTAAAAACTTCTTTAATAGCTTTTAATTCCGCTTTATCACCTACAGGGGTAGAAGTTCCATGAGCATTTATATAGTCAACTTTTTTTATATTTTTAGTTGCCATAATCATGCACCTTGCAGCACCTTCTCCTGACGGTTGAACCATATCATAGCCATCTGAAGTCGCTCCATACCCCACAATCTCTGCGTATATTTTTGCATTTCTTTTTATTGCAGTTTCTAAATCTTCAAGAATAACTACACCACCTCCACCAGCAATAACAAAACCATCTCTTTGAGAGTCAAAAGCCCTGGAAGCTTTAGTTGGATCATCATTGTATTTTGATGAAAGAGCTGGCATTGCATCAAATAAAGCTGACAAAGTCCAGTCAAGTTCTTCACCACCACCTGCAAAAATTCTATTCTGCTTACCTAATTGGATAAGCTCATAAGCATTACCTATGCAGTGGGCGCTAGTTGAACAAGCAGAACTGATAGAATAGTTTACTCCTTTAATTTTAAAATATGTTGATAAAGTTGCAGAGTTTGTACTGCACATAACTTTGGGAACGCTTGTGGGGCCAATTTTTTTTGGGCCCTTTTCTCTTGTAATATCAAATGCTCTTAATAGACTTTTAGTTGATGGGCCACCTGACCCCATGATTAATCCTGTTTGATTATTAGAAATTTCATCTTCACTTAAATTTGAGTCACTTATAGCCTCATTCATCGCTAAATAATTATAGCTTGCTCCATCACCCATGAACCTCAAGAATTTTCTTTCGATTGACTCTTCTAAATTCAAATTGATTTGTCCGCTAACTTGACTTCTAAATCCCATACTTTTTTGAGACTCATCAAACGCGACGCCAGATTTTGTATTAAAAAGTGAGTCATTTACTTCACTTTTATTATTTCCCAAAGATGAGACTATTCCTATTCCTGTAACTACAACTCTTCTCATTATTTGATCAGGCCAACTTTAAGCCCCTCTGCCGTATATATTTCCTTTCCATCTACTAAAACAGAGCCATCGCCAACCCCTACAATAACACCTCTCTTTATTATTTTCTTCATGTTAATCTTATACTCAACAAGTTTAGATTCTTTTAGTATTTCCCCACCAAATTTCACACTCGAAGAGCCTAAAGCCCTGCCACGTCCAGGGTTACCAATCCAACCTAAATAAAAACCGATGAGTTGCCACATTGCATCTAATCCCAAGCATCCAGGCATCACAGGATCCATTTCAAAATGGCAATCAAAGAACCAAAGATTTGGATTAATATCCAACTCGGCAAAGATCTCACCCTTTTCATATTTTCCACTGTCATCTGTGATCTTAGTAATACGGTCAAACATTAACATCGGGGGTAATGGAAGCCTTGCATTGCCAATGCCAAACATGATTCCATGAGCGCATTCCAGCAATTCTTCTTTTGTAAAGCTTGATTTTTTTTCCACTAAGGTTATTTATCTCATTGTTTTATATGAAGTTTAATTAGACTAATGTATTATTATTGTAAAATACATTAATTTTTAATAAATAGTAAAATTATGAATGATATTAAGCAGTTTTTAAGATCTAATGACTTGAGACCGACAAAGCAAAGAATAGTTATAGCAGGCTATTTATTTGATGGTACTGATAAGCATGTAACTGCTGAAAGCCTATCTACGGAGCTCGCTAAAAGGAAGCACATAATATCGCTGGCTACAATTTATAATACTCTTCACGATTTTTACGAAAACGGACTTTTGAAAAAACTTACTCTCACTTCTGACAGAGTCTATTTTGATACCAATACAGATGATCATCATCATTTCTATTCCGAAAAAGATCAATTTCTAATTGACATTAATAAGAACATAGAAGTAAGTGGCTTGCCCAAGACTCCAAAAAATAAAAAAATTAACAAGATTGAAGTTATCGTACATCTCGACAAGTAATTGATAATAGTTATCAATCTCAGTTTAGAATGATTCTAAAGTGTTGACAAAATTTGAATCAACTTTATATAAATTCTTATTAATTAATTATTGATGAGGAAGAAGACATGACTGAATTAAAAGAAAGTAAGACGCTTGAAAACTTAAAGGCTGCATTCGCTGGAGAAAGTCAAGCTAATAGAAGATATTTGTATTTTGCTCAGAAAGCAGATGTTGAAGGCCACAACGATGTAGCCGCAGTATTCAGATCTACTGCTGAAGGTGAAACAGGCCATGCTCATGGTCATTTAGAATTCATGGAAGAAGTTGGTGATCCAGCGACCGGTGAACCAATTGGATCAACAGAAGATAACCTAAAAGCTGCAATCGCAGGTGAAACGCATGAGTACACAGATATGTATCCTGGGATGGCAAAGACAGCACGTGAAGAAGGTTTTGATGAAATTGCAGACTGGTTTGAAACGTTAGCAAAAGCTGAAAAATCCCACGCAGGTAAATTCCAAAAAAACACTAGACTCAATCGATTAAGTTATTTGGGGCTGCAATAATCAGCCCCTAACTTAAATAATGGATTATAAAAAAGAAGGAAGTCTTGCTGCGCCTACTAGGGATCTAGTAGATTGGAATTCTGAAAGCTACACCAACGAACAAGAGTTAAACGCCGAGATGAAAAGGCAGTTTGAAGTTTGTCATAGTTGTAGAAGATGTTTTAATCTCTGTGATAGTTTTCCGACGTTATTTGATTTAATTGATGACTCTCCAAATGAATCAGTTGATGATCTCACCAAGAAAGATTTCGAAGACATTACAGACAAATGTACACTATGTGACATGTGTTTCATGACTAAATGTCCATATGTTCCACCACATGAGTTTAACATTGATTTTCCTCACCTTATGTTGCGTTATAGAACTTTTCAGGATAAGCAAAATAAGTTGCCAAAAATTCCTAAAGAGTTGGCTAAAATAGATCGCAACGCTAATCTTGCCAAAATTTCTCCCACTGTTGCAAACTGGAGTTCTGATAAAAAAAATAGTCTAACACGGCGTCCACTGGAGATGATAAGCGGCATTGATAAAGACGCTGAGTTACCTAAGTTCGAAAAAAAGACATTTCATGAATTATCAGAGAAAATTGATAATAAAGTAAACGCAAGTGCACCTGCTTTTGGAAGAAAAGTTGCAATTTACTCAACGTGCTATGTCAATTTCAATAATTCAAAGGTTGGAATCGCTGCTCAAAAAGTACTAAACCATAATGGCGTTGAAACTATTTCTTCATATCCCGGATGCTGCGGCATGCCACATTTAGAGCAAGCTCAGCATGAAAAAGTAATTAAACAGTCAGAAATTGTTTCTGAAGAACTTTGCAGCTTGATAGACCGGGGATATCAAATTGTCACTTTAACTGCGAGTTGTGGACTCATGCTTAAATTTGAGTGGCCACTTCTCAATCCTAATAACGAAAATGTAAAAAAACTATCAAAAAATGTTTTTGATATTGATGAGTTTATCGTTGATATAAGTAAAAAAGAGGGATTAGTTGAAGGTCTTAATTCTCTTGATGGAGGAGTGACGGTTCACAATGCATGTCACGCAAGGGCTCAGAACATGGGCAATAAAGCTATGGAGATGTTAAAGAAATTACCTGATACAAAAGTTGATGTTGTAGAAAAGTGCGCAGGACATGGAGGAACTTTTGGAGTTATGAAAAAAACTCGAAAGTCAGCAAATAAGTACGGCAAAGCAACAGCTAGACAAATTAAAAATAAGAAAAATAAGTTAATGGTTTCAGATTGTCCACTTGCTTGCAAGCACCTTAATGAGTTTTTAAACGAAGACAAAGACTCAAATTATATTTCCATGCATCCAATAGAAGTAGTAGCTCAAGCATATAATCTCTCTTGATTTAATAAAGTTAGGCACTACATAAATTATTATGTCTATAGAAAATAAAAAAATAGAACCTTCCGACCTCCTTGAATATAGCGCTTATGCGAAAGAAAGAAGAAGTATAAGAAAAGAGGTAGTTCAGATGAAAAAAAATAGGAGAGTAGAACTTGGACCTCATTCTACGTTTTACTTTGAAAATTTCTTCACTATGAAAGCTCAAATTCAAGAGATGCTTTACATAGAAAAAGGTGGCGATGAACAACTTAAAGATGAGTTAGAGGCTTATAACCCTCTTGTACCACAAGGTTCAGAACTTGTAGCAACTTATATGTTTGAAATTGACAACCCAAACACAAGAAAAAAAGTTTTATCGTCCTTAGGAAATGTTGAGAATAAGTTATTTATAAGTATTAATGGGACAAAACTATACGCGACACCTGAGGAAGATGTGGATCGTACAGATAATTCAGGAAAAACTTCATCAGTTCATTTTATTCATTTTAAATTTAGTGATCAGCAAGTTGAGGAATTTAAAAACTCAAGCAGCAGAATTGAGATTGGTACAGACCACGATAACTATCTTCATAGTACTGTGCTGTCTAAAGAAGTGAAAGAAGCCTTGGCAAAAGACTTTAAGTAACTTTTATTTACCAGTAGATCCAAATCCACCTTGACCTCGATTAGTGTCATCTAAATTGTCAACTTCTTTAAATTCTACTTTAGTGACATTTGAGAAAATCATTTGCGCAATTCTTTCTAGAGGACGAACAATAAATTTTTCTTTACTTAAATTTATTAATATTACTTTTATTTCTCCTCTGTAATCACTATCAATGGTACCTGGTGTATTCAAAACAGTTATTCCGTGTTTAAAAGCAAGGCCAGACCTTGGTCTTATCTGAGCTTCCATACCTGTCGGCATTGAAACTGAAATTCCACATGCAATTATTTCTTTTTCCCATGGGGCTATTGTAATATCACTTTTTATTGAGGCACATAAATCAACTCCTGAAGCCTCTTCTGACTGATATTTAGGTAATTCAAAGTTTTCAATATCAGATATTTTTTTAATGAGTATAGAATTTTTTTTAGTGGACAAGTTTCTAACTTTTTAGATGCTGAACTATCTTATGAGATAATTTTTCAGCAACTTCCTCTTTTCGCATCTGCTTCCAGTTTTCAGTTACAGATTTAGATACAAAATGAATCTCATTTGTATCTTTACCAATAACTTTACCGTTTGAAACATTATTACCGAGAATCCAATCACAGCCCTTTTTTTTCAATTTAATTTTTGAATTTTCCTCTAGTTTCTCAGTTTCAGCTGCAAAGCCAACTACAAGGTCTGGTCTATTATCATTACGTTTGCTTAATCTGGATAAAATGTCTGGATTCTCCTCCAATGTGATATTTAACCTTGATCCATTTTTCTTAATTTTGGTTTCACTTTGTTTCATAACTTTATAATCAGCAACTGCAGCAGTACAGACGGCAATATTTACAGGTAACGCTCTATCGCATTCGAACATCATTTCATCAGCTGATGACACATGAACAACCTTATCAACATTAGGATCAGATAATTTAGTTGGTCCAGAGATTAAAGTTGTATAGGCACCCAATGATGATAATTTTTCTGCAATTGTGTAGCCCTGCTTTCCAGAAGATTCGTTGGAAATAAATCTTACAGGGTCTATCATTTCTCTTGTTGGCCCTGATGTAACAAGAGCTGAAAAATCTTTAAGTGGTTTGAAATCTAAACTATTAATAAAATCATTTGTATATTTTATAATTTCACTTGGTTCACTCATTCGGCCTTCACCATATTCCCCGCAGGCCATTTCACCATTTTCTGGTCCAACAAATTTTATGCCATCATTCCTAAGAGTTTGAATATTTCTTTGTGTTGCATTATTAAGCCACATTCTTACATTCATTGCTGGTGCAACAATTATGGGTTTATTTGTAGCCACCAAAACAGTTGATGCTAAATCGTCTGTATTCCCATACGCAATTTTAGACATGATGTTTGCTGTTGCAGGCGCAACAAGAATGACGTCAGCCTGTCTGGAAAGTTGTATATGGCCCATTTCATGTTCATCAGTTAAGTTGAATAGATCTGTATAAACCTTATTTTCTGATAAGCTCTCAATGGATAAGGGTGTTACAAATTCTGAACCTGATTTTGTTAGAATACAAGTAACGTCAATGTTATTGGCTTTAAGACCCCTTATTATCTCAAGCGATTTATAAGCGGCAATACCACCAGTAATGATTAA
>CACHLP010000021.1 GCA_902580665.1 uncultured Pelagibacteraceae bacterium
GAGTGCAAGGATTTATTGATAAAAATTTCGTAGATAGATTATCAAAAGGACTTAGAATTAAGCATATTAAGTATAAGCCTATAAAAGTAAGCCTCATTAGCAAGACTAATACTTACTCTTGGATTAAAATGTCATTACTCGAGGGCAAGAACAGAGAAATAAGAAATATCTTCGAATCATTAAATATAACTGTTACTCGGCTCATCCGAATATCTTATGGGGCTTATAAATTAGGATCGTTAGAGCGAAGTAAATTAAAAAAAGTCAAAATATATGAGAATTATTAGCGGGTCAAAAAAAGGACATTCTATTTTTAGTCATAAAGATAAAGATGTTCGACCATTATCTGATAAAAATAGAGAAACGATATTTAATATTCTAACACATGGTAAAGAAATAATTAATACTGGATTTCAAATTGAAAATTCAAATGTTCTAGATTTATTTGCAGGAACAGGTTCATTTAGTTTTGAAGCATTATCAAGAGGCGCCAACAGTGCAACAATGGTTGAAAACAATGATCAAATAATTAATCTAATTTATAAGAGTGCAAATAAATTAGGTTTGACTGATCAAATATCTGTTCTTAACGAAAATGCATGCTCATTTGAATCTATTTCTGATAAGCCAAAGTTTAACCTGGTGTATATTGATCCCCCGTATAATAAAAACTTAGTTGCCAGATCTATAAAAAATATCCTAAAGAAAAATCTTATAAATAAAAACTCTATACTGATTATTGAAGAGGAAAGAAAATCAAAAGATATATTAATCCCAGAGCTAAAAATAGAAAGAGTTAAAGAGTTGGGTATATCAAAATTTTCTTTCTATAAATTAACTTAAATTAATTTTTTGAAGTTCGACGGCTTCCTGAACAAAAGGATCTACATCAAGAAGCTTTGCTAAGAAAATAACCGTCAATATTTCAATACAAAAATAAAAACCCAGCTCCTTAATATCATTTTCCTTAAATATTGAAATTCTTGGTTTAAGACCTTGTTTTATAAGTGTCTCGTGCATGGCACTCATATGATTAGAAAGTGTCATATTTATTAAATTCACTTTATCACTCTCCATACTCATGATTTCAAAGAATGCATTCTTTGGCCCGTCTAGAAATAATTGAAGAATACTATGCTGGTCTTTTGTCATCTCGGAAACAACTGGCATAAATCCTTTTCCATTTTTGCCAAGCGATTCAGCAAAAAGTTGCTTTTTCCAAAAGCCCACTTCTAGTAATTGTTGTCCATAAATAAGATATGCTGCGATATTTTTATTGTTTTTCATAGACTGATTTAACTGATCAGCCAAATCTTCAGCTAAACCTTTTTCTTCTATTGCTTCTCCACCACCCTCAAGAAATTTTTTGCACAAATCAAAATTAAAATAAAACCCAGGAATAAGAGATGTATTACTGAATATAGAAAATCTTCCTCCTATATCTGGATCATGCTCAATAAGTTTCATTGAGTGCTGCAACGAAAAGTCATGAAGTTGAGATTGTTTATCTTCGGTTAAAGAAAAAAAGTGATTTGAGATATTTATTTTATTTTTGCATTTATCTATCAAGTATTCAAAAATAGATAATGTTTCTGAAGTTTTGCCAGATTTAGAGATGAAAATGAACCCTGTTTTTTCTAAATTTAAAGTTAGGACTAATTTATCAATAGTTTTGGAATGTAAATGATCAATATAAATTACTCGTATTTCATTTAAAAAGGAATTGATAGCTTTTGAGCCTTGAGTTGATCCTCCAAAGCCAATAACAACAATATTTTCAAATTTTTGAGATATAATTTCGCGAGATATAAGAAATTTTTTTTCAAGTTTCTCAAAATCTAAGAATGGATAATTCATCTTTATACTGGAGTTTTCTCTTCAATTAAAACTTCATCAATTTGTCTTTCAAACTCTCTTAGCCTCTTATAAACACTTGCGAGCTCAATTATTGTAGGCCAAGCTTTTAGAAGATACTGCATTGATCCCTCAACTCTTCCAAATGCCCTGATTATCTGCTGCATGACACCAAGAGTAACAACACCTGCAACGATTGCGGGTGCTAAAAATACATATGCAGATAAAACGTTTGCCTGCAAAAATGCAACTCGGCCAATGTCAAAATAAAGGTACCTTATATAACTTAAAAAATGTATCTGCCTTACATCATCAAATAATTCCTCAAGAGTTTTTGGTCTTACAGTCTCATCATCCTCAGCAATTACTAACATTTTTCTATATGCGGCTTCTTGTTTTTGAAGATCATATTCAATTCCAACAAGTCTTAAAATTAAACCAAGAACAATTAAAAATAATGTACCACCAATTGACCAAACTAATGCACCAACAACTAAACCATACTCCCATTCACCAAAGAAAAAGATTGGAATACCTATACTGAGACCAAACAAAATCGGCATAAATTCAACCAGTATCATTAATGCCTCGATCAAACTCGTTCCTAGAGACTCCATAATCCTTGAAAATTTAATTGTGTCTTCTTGAACTCTTTGTGAGGCCCCTTCTATTTTACGGGCTTTGTCATAAACAGAATGATACCATTCCACCATCGCAGTTCTCCACCTAAATAAAAAATGATTAGTAAAATAACTTACAAGAACTGCAACAGCCACATACATACCAGCTAAAGTAATAAATGATAAGAGACTTGCCCAATATTCTTCTATAGTAATTACGTTAGGAGCGGACAATGCCTCTTGTATCATGTCGTAAAAATCACCGAACCATTCATTAATTTTTACGTCAATTTGCACCTGAATCCACAATGATGATAAAATAATTGCTGAACCAATATAAGACCAGTAAAACCATTTTGGATCTCTAAAAAACTTAAACATTTATAAAATAGTTAATTTGAATATGAATTAAGTAAATCATCCACTCTATTCAATAGATCATTTAAATCTTGGTCATCATTATAAACTGTAGGATCGTCATAAACTTCCTCTTCAATAATCTCCGGCTTCAACTGGTCTTCTTCTGAAAGCGATGTTATATCATTTACATTTGATAGCTCATCTAGCAATTTTTCTTCAGTAAAATTAGTTTCTTGGGGTTCTTTGTTTTGGGTTTGATTATCTTGAGTCATCTCTTCTGTATCGTTTGTGTTTTCGACATCAATAACCTGTTCAGGTAAATCGTCATTTACCATAATATCTAGGGAGTCTGTATCATCATTTGTGTTTACTTTATTTGATACTTCTTCTTTTTCATCATTAACAAAATTATTATCAATGAAATCTTCTAAAGATGAACTCTCAGTCTTTTCACTAGTTAGTGCACTATTATTACTTGTTAGTATTTCTTCAATATTTTCTGACACTTCTTCATTTGGTACTTCTTCACTTGCTGATTTATCATTTACAGCTGGGGGTGATAACTCAAAGTCAGGCGGTATTTCTAGTGCCTTTTGCTTAAGTGAAGTATAATCTCTTACTGTATTATTAGAACAAGAAATAAACATAAAAAAAACTATCAATAGAAAGTATCGACTGTTTATTTTATATTTCATTTTTTTTCTTTCTATTTGAAAACAATTCTAAAATTATTATAAGGATACATCCAAGAGTTATATTTATATCAGCAATATTAAATACATACCAATGGAAATTATTATAATGCACGTCAATAAAATCTAATACTGCTGCATACTGATAACGATCAAAAAGATTGCCTAATGCACCTCCAATTATTAAACTAAAACCATAATAATAAACTTTACTATTAATGGTTAAGGCGTAAATGAACACCACAACAATAATTGCAGCCATTAAAATCATATAAATATTATTTACAGTCTTTATGTCATTTTGAAATAATCCAAAGGCGAAGCCTTTATTCCAAATTAAATATAAGTTTAAGTATTCATTGATTGAAGTTAAAAATTGAGAACTTAGGTTTTCAACATCAATGTTGTAAAAATGTATAATTATATTTTTGCTTATTTGATCAAGAGCAAAAAAAAATAAAATCAATAAAAAAAATTTAGAAAGTCTATAAATCATTTATTTACAAACTACTTGCTCACATCGTGCACACATATCTTTAAATAAATTTGGATAATATTTCCAGCATCTTTCACACTTATTTCCATTAACTTTCTTTACTATAATACCCACATCTTTATCCATCTCAGATATGTATGAGTCTTTTGGTGGAGTTTCATTTATAATTGTTAATTCACTGATTATTGAAATATTTTCAAGTGTATCACTATCAATTTCATCTAAACTTTTAATTGAGAAAAGTATTACAGACGCCTCAAGGCTTGAGCCAATAACTTTATCTTTTCTCATTACCTCAATTGCACCATTTATTGCTTTACGCAGTTGCTTATACAATTCCCATTTTTTTGTTAAATCTTCATTTATCAAATTGCTCTCTAAAGCCGGAAAATCAACCTCATGAACACTTGATTCTTTTCCAAGCCTACTTTGCCAAGCTTCCTCAGCAGTAAAGCAAAGGATGGGTGCTAATAAACTAAGCAAATTATAGAATAACTTATCTAATACGGTTCGAGTGGACTTTCTGATATGACTGTCCTGTGCCTCGCAATACAAAGCATCTTTTTTTATGTCAAAATAAAATGAGGATAAATCATTTGTACAAAAATTAAATATTGCTGAAAATACTTTTTGATATTCAAATATTTTATAATTTTCTAATACTTCTTTCTTTAACTTTTCTAGCTGTGATAATACATATTGATCAAGCTCACTAAGTTCTGAGTATGAAATTTTTTCATTATCATTAAATTCAGATAAGTTTCCAAGAATGAAACGTAATGTATTCCTCAGTCTCCTGTAGCTTTCTACATTACTCTTCATTATCTCTGGTCCTATTTTTAGGTCATCAGAATAATCGCTGCTAGCAACCCATAACCTTAAAATATCTGCTCCAGATTTATTTATAATTTCATCAGGTGAAACTATATTAGCTGAAGACTTGCTCATTTTTAATCCATCTTCGTGAAGAACAAAGCCATGCGTCAAGACCGACTTGTAAGGAGCAATCCCTCTGGTACCGCATGACTCCAAAAGTGAGGAGTGAAACCATCCTCTATGTTGATCAGTACCCTCTAAATAAAGAGATGCAGGCCACATTTGATCCTCCTTTTCGTCTAAAACAAAAGAATGGGTACAGCCAGAATCAAACCAAACATCAAGAATATCATCAACTTTTTTATAGTCATTTGGATCGTACATATCTCCCAACAATTCTTCCTTCGAGTATTTAAACCAAGCGTCTGATCCTTCTTCTCTATACAAATCAATTATTTTTTGATTAATATCTTTATCCATTAGAGGTTGTCCAGTTTCTATGTGGTAAAATATAGACAGAGGAACACCCCAAGCTCTTTGCCTCGAAACAACCCAATCAGGTCTATCTTCAATCATCGAATATATTCTATTCTTACCTTGTTTAGGGAACCAATTAACTTTATCTATTTCATTAAGAGCCGTTGTCCTTAATCCATTCTTTTCCATACTAATGAACCATTGAGGAGTATTTCTGAATATGACAGGAGCTTTTGATCTCCAAGAATGAGGATAGCTGTGCCTCAGTGATCCTTTTCCTGCAAGATTATTATGATTTTTAAGCTCAACGATCACCGCTACATTCGCGTCTGCATCAGAGCCATCATCATTAAATACTTTTTTTCCTCTAAAAAGTGGAACATGGTCAAAATATTGACCATTCTCATCCACTGTTTCTGGAACTTCCACATTATTTGCAATGCCTAAATTATAATCATCCGCTCCGTGACCTGGAGCTATATGAACAAATCCACTTCCTTGTTCTAGAGTTACAAAATCAGCATCAAATAATTTAACTTCAAAATCATACCCTGAGTCTCTGAAAGGATGCCCACAGATTATTTGATCTAAGTCTTTAATTGCTCTAATTTTTGTAAGCTCTTTTACTTTGCATTGAGTTCTTACATTGTCTATCAATTGATCAGCAATAATAATTTGCTCTCCTTCTTTTAATAGACTGCTTTCCTCTAATCCATTAACAGAATAAATTGAATAACTTATATTTTTACTGAAAGCTATGGCTCGATTAGCTGGTATGGTCCATGGAGTTGTAGTCCAAATAATAACCGACGTATTTTCATTATTTTCTAGTGAAGAAATAACTGGAAATTTTACAAAAATTGTTATCGATTTATGTTCTTTATATTCTATCTCAGCTTCAGCTAATGCGGTCTTTTCAACTGTTGACCACATAACTGGTTTAGAGCCACGATATAAACTCTCATTTTCCAAAAATTTGAAAAACTCCTTCACAATAATAGACTCAGCTTCGTAAGACATTGTAGTGTAGGGATTGAACCAATCTCCAGTTACTCCTAGCCTAATAAATTCCGATCTCTGAATATCAATCCACTTTTTTGCAAATTCCCTACATTCTTTTCTAAACTGAATGATATCTACTTCATCTTTATCTTTTCCTTTTTCTCGATATTGTTCTTCAATCTTCCACTCTATCGGGAGACCATGACAGTCCCAGCCAGGAATATATGAACTGTTGTACCCAAGCATTTGCTGTGACCTAACAACAAAATCTTTTAAAACTTTATTTAAAGCGTGCCCCATATGAAGATGGCCATTTGCATATGGCGGGCCATCATGAAGTACAAATTTCTTTCGATCCTTTGAATCGTTTCTTAATTTTTGATAAAGATTATTTTTATACCAATCCTCTAATATGCTTGGCTCTTGTTCAGGCAGCCCCGCCCGCATAGCAAAAGAAGTTTTAGGCAAAAACAAAGTTTCACTAAAATCTATTTTATCATCTTTAGCGGTCATTTTATTAATTTAAGATTTTCTTAGCTTTGGATATATCTATTTTCAATTGATTTTTTAATGAATCTATTCCTGAAAACTTTTTTTCTTTCCTTATGAAGTCAATAAATTCTACTTTTAATGAAGAATTATAAATATTCAAATTAAAATTAAACAAGTGAACCTCTAATAAGGGCATATTTTTATCAAAAGTCGGTCTGACTCCAAAATTGGCAATTCCCTTATAATTCTCTCCCTTTTCACTCTTATTCATGACTTGTGCACGAACAGCATAAACCCCATGGTTAGGCTGAATATATTCATCAATTTTAAGGTTTGCTGTTGGAACTCCTATTGTTCGCCCCCTTTGGTCACCTTTCATTACTCTAGAGACAATTGTAAACGGCGCCCCAAGAAATTTGCTGGCAAGTTTCACCTCTCCTTTTTGAATTAAAGCTCTTATGTTTGATGAAGAGTAAATTTTCATCTTTGTTTTTTTGTGAAGGATTTTATTAGTTTCCACTAAATTTATAGGTGTCACATTAAATGAATATTCTTTACCAAAACTTGATAGAAATTGATAGTCGCCAGATCTTTTATTGCCAAACCTAAAATTTTTACCAACAAAAATATTCTTCATAGCTATGCCTGAAAAAAGAATTTTTTTACAAAATAATCTCGGCGTCATTGTTGCAATGCTCTTATTGAACTTTAAGACAATCACATAATCAATTTTATGGGATTTTAAAATTTCTAGACGCGTATCAACTTGTGTTAATAAAAAACCTTTATTATCCTTTTCAAAATACCTCCTAGGATGAGGATCAAAAAGTAATACTCCAACTTTTGCATCTTTTTTTTTACTAAGTTTCTTGGCTAACGATATTATTGATTGGTGACCTTTATGAACACCATCAAGATTACCTATTATTAGGATAGAGTCTTTAGTAAAACTATACGTCTTTTTAAGATCTTTAAATATTTTCACTTTAATTCACTTTAGAAAATCAGAAACTGTGATTTCTTTTGTATCCCTTGAAAGAATATTTTTCACAAGATTGCTAATATCTTTAATATTTTTTTTACCTGCTATTTGATCCTTATGTATACCATTCATAATAAAGACAAAATCCAAATTAAAGTTTTGTGCACCAAGACAGTCAGTTTTGATACTATCCCCGATTGCAAGGATATCTGACTTATTTTCAATATTATTCATATTTTTCAAATCTTGAAAAGCTTGGTCATAAATTTCAACGTATGGTTTTCCATAATATACTACTTTACCACCAAGTTTTTCATAATATTTGCCTAAAGCTCCAGCGCAAAAGATAGAGTTTACTCCTCTATAAACAATTTCATCAGGATTTACACATACAATAGGTTTTTCTCTCTCAATGAAGTCATTAAATAAATCATTATAATCTTTAGGAGTTTCAAAACTGTCATCGTAAAGTCCGGTTGTTAAAATGAAATCTGCCTCATTAATACTATCTACCTTACTAATATTTATATTTTCTAATAGATCATAGTCCTTAGTTGGGCCTAGATGAAAATAACTTTCACCATGAATTTTTTTATTAACAAACTTCGTTCCTATATCTCCAGAGGTATAAATATGCTTGTAAAGATCGGGATTAAGTCCAAGTTTATTTGTCAAACCCTCCTGAACAACATAACTAGGACGCGGGGCATTAGAAATCAAGTAAACATCAATTCCATGCTCCTTCATGCGTTCAAGATAAGTGAGAGCGCTAGCATAAATTTCAACACCATTATGAATTACTCCCCAGAGATCACATAAAATTGCTTTATAAGATAGTGAATAACTCTCAACACTCTTAATTTTATTAATATTCATATTTTATATTGAAATTATTTTATTAACTTATAATCTTTTTTTAAATGAGTTCATAATTAAATGACATCACTTTTTGATTTAAAAGATAAAAATGCAATTATTACTGGATCTTCACGTGGCATAGGTAAGGCCATTGCATATCGAATGGCGGAGCATGGCGCCAAAGTAATAATAACAAGTCGCAAAATTAATGCTTGCGAGAACGTTGCGGAAGAGATTAATAGTACGTTTGGTAAGGATACCGCTACAGCAATATCATGTAATATTTCTGACAAAGAACAATTAAAAAACTTGTATGCTAAATCAAAGGAGTTTTGCGGAAGCATAACAACTTTAGTATGTAACGCGGCTGTAAATCCATATTTTGGGCCATCTAACAACATACCAGATGAAGCATTTGAAAAAATAATGAAATCAAATGTACAGAGTAATTTTTGGCTGTGTAACGAAATACTGCCCGATATGGTTAAAATAAAAAGTGGTTCTATTATTATAATTTCATCAATAGCAGGTCTACATGGAAGCAGTATGTTAGGCGCCTATGCTATTAGCAAGGCCGCTGACTCTCAGTTAGCAAGGAATATTTCTGTAGAGTATGGCAGAAATAATATTAGAGCAAATTGCATATCTCCAGGGCTAATCAAGACTGATTTTGCACGTGCACTTTGGGAAAATGAAGACATTTTGAGGGTAACAACTGCTAAATCAGCACTCAAAAGAATTGGCATGCCTGATGAAATCGCAGGAGCCGCTGTCTATCTCGCCTCTGAGGCAGGCTCGTTTATGACTGGACAAAATATAGTTATAGACGGTGGAGAGTCTGAACAGTAGTAAAAGTGTTGTAAAATAAGCATTTTTTATCATCTTTTATAATTATTCGTTTTTGAGGACCCTCTTGACACATACGCACGAGATCACTATATGCCTAGGTAATTAAGTAAAAGACTTTAAATATTTAGGAGATTAAAAAATGGATTTTCGACCTTTACATGATCGTGTTCTCGTAAGGAGATTAGATACTGAAGAAAAAACAGCTGGGGGGATTATCATTCCTGATACAGCTCAAGAAAAACCTCAAGAAGGACAGATAGTTGCTGTCGGGTCAGGAACAAAATCTGAAGATGGAAAAGTTACACCATTAGATTTAAAAGCTGGAGACATTGTCTTATTTGGAAAATGGTCTGGCACTGAGGTCAAAGTTGACGGAGAAGAACTATGCATCATGAAAGAGTCTGACATCATGGGTGTAATTGAAAAGAAATTAAAATCAAAATCAAAAAAGAAGAAATAAATCTTAAATCAAGGAGAATAAAAAATGGCGGGTAAAGATATACATTTTGGTACTGAAGCAAGAAACAAAATGCTCAAAGGTGTTAACGTATTAGCTGACGCAGTTGCAGTAACATTGGGTCCAAAAGGAAGAAACGTTGTCATGGATAAATCTTTTGGTGCACCCAAGAGTACAAAAGATGGTGTTTCAGTTGCAAAAGAAATCGAATTAAAAGATAAATTTGAAAATATGGGAGCCCAGATGGTTCGTGAGGCTGCGAGCAAAACTAATGATGTTGCAGGTGATGGAACTACAACAGCCACTGTACTTACAAGAGCAATTGTTACTGAAGGCTTAAAGTTTGTAGCAGCAGGAATGAACCCGATGGATCTAAGAAGAGGTGTAGATTCTGCAATCGATGCTGCAAGTGATGCCATTAGTAGTTCATCAAAAAAAGTTAAAACTAGTGCCGAGGTCGCACAAGTTGGCTCTATTTCAGCAAACGGTGAGGCTGAGGTTGGAGCTATGATTGCAAAGGCAATGGATAAAGTTGGAAACGAAGGAGTTATAACAGTTGAAGAAGCTAAAGGTCTTGAAACTGAACTTGATGTTGTTGAAGGTATGCAATTTGATAGAGGTTACCTATCTCCATATTTTGTTACTAATGCAGAAAAAATGACAGCTGATTTAGAAAATGCTTACATTCTTCTTCATGAAAAAAAATTAACAAACCTACAACCAATGCTTCCTCTATTAGAAGCTGTAGTACAAGCCGGAAGACCGCTTGTAATTATTGCTGAGGATGTTGAAGGTGAAGCACTTGCTACTTTGGTGGTTAATAAATTAAGAGGTGGATTAAAAATTGCTGCTGTGAAAGCACCAGGATTTGGTGATAGAAGAAAAGCAATGATGGAAGACATTTCTATTTTAACTGGTGGTCAGGTCATATCTGAAGACCTAGGTATTAAATTAGAAAATGTAACCATTAATGATTTAGGAACAGCAAAAAGAATAAGTATTGACAAAGAAAATACAACAATTGTTAATGGTGCTGGAACTAAAGCTGATATTCAAGGTAGATGCTCTCAGATTAGAAAACAGATTGAGGAAACAACATCTGACTATGACAGAGAGAAGTTACAAGAACGTCTTGCTAAGTTAGCTGGTGGAGTAGCTGTAATCAAAGTTGGTGGAGCCACCGAAGTTGAAGTTAAAGAAAGAAAAGATAGAGTTGATGATGCTCTTAATGCTACTAGAGCTGCAGTTGAAGAAGGTATCGTTGCTGGTGGTGGATTATCACTTCTAAACGCAGCTAGTGCACTTGATAAAGTCAAAACATCTAATGCTGATCAAAAAGCTGGGGTGGATATTGTTCGCAGAGCATTAGAAACGCCAATTAGAACAATTGCAAACAACGCAGGTGTCGATGGATCTGTAATTGTTGGCAAGCTTAAAGAGGGCAAGTCTTCTACTGAGGGTTATGATGCTCAGTCTGACAAATTTGTTGATATGTTTAAAGCGGGAATCATTGACCCAACTAAAGTTGTGAGAACAAGTTTACAAAACGCTGCATCTATTGCCGGTGTTTTAATTACAACTGAAGCGATGGTTGCTGATGCTCCTGAAGACAAGCCTGCTGCAGCACCTGCAATGCCTGATATGGGCGGCATGGGCGGCATGGGCGGTATGATGTAATTATCATTTACGATAAACTCTAAAAAACCCGGCCTAGCCGGGTTTTTTTTATTCAAACTTATTAATAAAATTTTTATAATTATTTTTTATTTCTTTATCCCACTCCGCAGCCTTTGAAGAAAAGATATTTGCTGATGATTTCAGGATGATGCCATCATCAAGAACTTTTAATTTATTAGCCCTTAGAGTTTCACCTGTTGAGGTTATATCAGTGATAATTTCTGAAAAACCATTGAAAGGCGCGCTTTCAGTAGAGCCGTAGCTTTCAACAGTTCTATAATCAACAACACCACATTTAGAAAAGAAATTATTTGTTAAATTCTTATATTTAGTTGCTACGCGTAACCTTTTTGAATATTTATCTCTGTGATTATTACTCACTTCTTCCAAATCAGCCATCGTCATTACATCAATCCAGATATCCGGTACAGCAACAACCAGATTCGCTTTTCCAAAAGCTAACTCCAAATCCTTTATTATTTTTGAATTAAAATTGAAAATTTTTTCTTGTATCAAGTCATCACCAGTTAAGCCTGCATGGATTGATCCCTCATCAAGTCTATTGGTAATTTCCTTAGCGCTTAAAAAATACAGAACTGTATCTTTTAGTCCTTTTATTGTACCAATATAATCTCTATCATTTACAAGATTTTCAAAAGTAATATTTTTATCTAGAAAAAGTTTCTCCATGTCTTTTCTTAACCTGCCTTTGCTGGGTAGTCCTATTCTTAATTTATTTTCGAATTTCATGACTATAAAATTTTACTTAAGTTATTATTATTTGTTGCAAACCCTATAGCTGACAGTTTGTTTCTTGATCCTAAAATATTAAGTAGCTTATCGTATCTTCCACCAGTTATTAACTTTATGTTGCCAGATTGATCATAGATTTCGAACATGACGCCATCATAAAATTCAATTGAATGTCCAAAGTCATTATTGAAATAAAATTTAGATATGTCCATTTCAGATGAAACAGCGTTCCTAAATTCTTCCATGCCATCAATTTCTTTTTTGAAAAAATCAAGCTTTTGATAACTTACAAACTCTCTTAAAATATTCGGAAAAGTATCAAGAGAAGCGTTCAAACCTAAAAAACTCTTAATCAGATTTACAATTTGTTTTCCATTGCTCTCAGAGACAATATTTTCACTTTTCTCCTGAAATCGGCTGACGATTTCTTCAACTGTCCTTGAGCCTAAACCAGAATTGCTATTGGAATTAATTAGATCAACCAAGTTTGCACTTGAATTAGCATCCAAACCTAGTCTTTCATTGATAATTTCATCTTTTTTCAATGTATCATAACCGACACCTTGCCCTAATCGATCTAACAAGCTATCAAAATATGTTCTTCTAAAAAAATGCCTGACAATTCTTTGTTTCCACCTAATCGGTAAATCTAAATAACTTATAAAACTATTAAAGAGGTTTAGACTGCCTATTTTAATTTGGTATTCATTAATATTTAATTTTTCTAGAATTTTGGCTGCCGTTTTAAGCGTGTATATATCTTTTTCATAAATAGTTTTTAGCTTTTTTTCTGTAAAAATAATTTCAACCCCTGATTGGTTTAATTCAATTGATGCATCATTTATTCCATTGGTTGACCTAAATACTGGTCCACTATAGCATAATTTAGCTTCATTTATTTTATCATCACTTTTAATAAAACTTTGACACGTGGGGATCGTCATATCTGGTCTCAGACATTTTTCCTTGCCTGAATCATCTATAAAAGAATACATCTGACTTCTGATTTCTTCTCCCGATGTTTCATAAAAAATATCAGAGTCATGAACTAAAGGAAGCTCTACATATTGAAATCCTAACTCAATAAAATAATCTTTTAATCTAATATTTAATTCCTGTAGTGACATAGCTCAAATTTTTAGTATTTCCTTTAGAGTGCTTACTAAATCCTCTCTAATTACTTCTTTTTGACCTGCTTTAGTTTCTTTCCATTCTTCACGTCCAGTTATATTTTTTGAAATCTCACTTCCCTTTTTTAAATCTTTAAGTGATATTTTATTATTTTTAATTTCATCATCGCCTGCAATTACAACTGCATCAGCTTGCTTGCGATCACAATATTTAAGTTGCTTAGCTAAGTTTTTTGAGTCAAAAGAAATCTCGCAGGCCATGCCTGCATCTCTAATTTCAGATGCCATTCGAATATACTCGGATAAATTATTATCTCCTAAATTTGCTACAATTACT
>CACHLP010000022.1 GCA_902580665.1 uncultured Pelagibacteraceae bacterium
TGAATTGTTTTTGCAAAGGTTAATGCAGATCTTATTCCAGTAAAACTGCCAGGTCCTGTAATAACAAAAATTGTATCAAGTTTTTCTATATTTTTTTTTGCCTTATTAAAAATTTTCTCTATTTCTATTACCAAAATTTCTGAGATATTTTTGTTAGATTTAGTTTCTTTGCTTAGAAAGAAATGCTTTCCAATTAAAGTCAATGACATATCAGTTGTGAAGTCTAAAAAAAGAAACATATAGTTGATATTTTAACCATATAGATTAAAAAATGAATTTGATGAATAAGTTTCTGTTATTTTATTCTAAGTGTCTGATTAAATTATTTCTTATAATTGGTTTTGTAAGTATTTCTAGTTTTTCCTTTGCAGAAAATGAACTGGGAGTATCAACTTTTATGTATCATAGATTTGGTGAGGATAAATATCCAGCGACAAGTGTTACAAAAGAACAGTTTCAGTCTCATATAAAATACATAATTGAAAATAATATTAATGTAATAAGTTTAGAGAAAATTATCAGTAAATTAGAAAATGACGAAAAGTTTAAAGAGAAAAGTGTAGCCTTTACGGTTGATGATGCTTACTTATCTTTTTTCGAATATGCCTGGCCAATATTTAAAAGATACAAAATACCTGTTACTTTATTTGTTTCTACAGATATTATAGATATTGATACCCCTGGGTATATGAGTTGGTCTCAAATAAAAGAATTTATTGAGGAAGGCGGCTCTATTGGTCAGCATACTTCTACTCATCTTCACATGCCATTAAATAGTAAGAAGTTTGTGAAGGAAGACTTACTTAATTCACATAAAAGCTTTATGAAGAATATTGGTTTTGTACCTAAGCTTTTTGCATATCCATATGGTGAAACAAGCTTAGCTATTATAGAACTTCTTAAAGAACTAAATTTTAGCCATGCATTTGGTCAGCATTCGGGAGTAATTTCAAGTCATGAAAATTATTACTACTTACCTAGATTTTCTCTTAACGAAAATTTTGGCACATCTGAACGTTTTAAGTTTGCAGTAAATTCTTTTCCCTTAAGGATAGATCAATTTAGTCCTGCTGATATGTTCTTAAAAAATATCAAACGTCCGATAATTGAACTCACATTAGTTGATAATCTTAAAAATAATGAATTAAATTGTTATTCTAATCCTGGTGGAAATTGGAATTCACAAGAGATAATCAAAATAACTCCATATAAGTTTCAAATAAAATTAGAGGAAGATTTTTTATCTGGAAGAGGTAAACTAAACTGCACTTCAAAAATTGATAATAATTGGCACTGGTTTGGATATCAGTTCTTAGTTAAATAATTTCAGTTAATTTGATTTTATTTTGATCTTCAATTTTAATATACTCAAAGTCTTCAAATTTGTTTGTTTTAATTATATTCTTTATTTTCTCTGAATAATCATCTTCAATTGAATAATTATATAAGTAATTAGACAATGTAGCCCCATTCAATGGAAGATTATTGTTTCGCATTATATATCTGTTTAGTCTAAACTCTGAATAATGATGATTAGTGTTTAAATTTTTCATGTATGATGAAACAGAATCACTTAGGTTATTAAATGATTTGATTTTATAATTTTCACCTAGATCTCTATTTTCAGGAACAATCCCATCCTTATTTTGGTCCCATATATATTGTCCAAATAAAGCATTCCCCTCGATAGCAAAACGAGAAGTTCCCCATCCACTTTCTATAGCCGCTTGGGCAAGAGCAAGCGAAACTGGAATCTTGTCGACTTTTTGTAATAATTTTTCAATAGAGTATTCTTTTAAATTGTATTCTTTCATTTTACTTGATAGCCACTTAGCATCACTACGGGAGATAAAGCCAATTCTATCTGCTAAATTTCTAATTTTATTATTCATGCGTACTAACTTTTCATTTTCATTAATAATTAAAGGCAGAGCTATTTTTATAAAAAGAGTTTTTCTTTTTTCAGATGATTTAAGTGTTTTTATATTGGATGGTAGTTTAGATATAATTATATTTGGTACCAAATTGGTTTCTAGAATCGTGTCTAAATTAACATCTTTGCTTATATAACTTTCTTCATTAAGCTTTACTGCATATAGTTTATCTAATGTTTGATCAAAGTTTTCATTTTTAGAATTATTATTTGGATATAATACTTTCGTTTGTTTGTCGTAAAGATTTTGACTAAAAACTAAAGAAGTTAAAATTGTGAGAACAAATAATAATGCTATTGAGTAATAGATCCTAAATAAGATAATTAAAGAATTATTTTTAGTAACAAATAAGTTTAGTAAATTCATATCATCTATATGATTTGTTCAACTTTTTTAACTTCAGGAATATGATGTTTAAGCATATTTTCGACGCCATTTTTAAGTGTTAGTGTTGCGCTAGGACAACCAGCACAACTTCCTTGAAGAGCCAATGAAACAATGCCCTCATCATATTTCTTAAATTTTATATCTCCACCATCTTGCATAACAGCAGGTCTAATTTTTGATACTAAAATATTATGAATATTCTTAACAACTTCTATGTCTGCATCGTCGAATTCAACTGTATTAATCTCATCAACATCACTATTTGAGTCTAGAATTGGAATACCTGAATTGATGAAGTCAGATATTTCATGCAGAATTGTCGCTTTAAGTTGATCCCATGTAAATTTACTTTTATTAATTGAAATAAAATTTTTATTAAATAAAATTTTATCAATACCATCGATTTTAAGTAACTGTTCTGCAAGCTTTGAATTTATATTTTCTTCCCCAGCATTATATTCAATTGGCTCAGAACATATTTCATGATCGTCTAAAATAAACTTCAATGAGTTTGGATTTGGTGTTGATTCTGTTTGTATAAACATGATAATTATTTAACTTATATAATTAGATTCTTTTTTTTTTTAAAGAATTCATGTGAAAAATTTATAAGTATATGAATTTAACGATATTTTTTAATTCGCTCTTGATGCCAAATCATCAATAACCTCATCTTCTAAACCTTGTGGGACTACAACAATTGGTACTGGCAGTTTGCCTGATTTTTGACCAGCTAATAATGTAACTAATGGACCTGGTTGATCAGCGTCAGCTGCAGCTAAAACTAGAAACCTTATTGCATCATCAGACTCAAGTGTTTCAATAATTTTTTCGCTTGGAATACCTTCTTTGATTATAACTTCAGGAACTATGTCTACGAGATCATGAATAACTTTAGACCACTTTTGTAATTTTTCTTGTGCTTTTTCAGTTGCTTCTTGGCGAATAATCTCTTCAATAGATTGCCATTGTTGGGGATCAAATTGGTCGATAATATTTAATAGTATAATACCTCCTCTTGTATTTTTGGCTCTTTGTGCAGCAAATCTGATAGCAACACTTAACTCAATGGAATCATCAACTATAACTAAAAATTTTGATCTATGTTTCATTTCTAACAAATCCAATTATATCATACACTTCTTTAATTGTAACATCAGCTTTCTTTGAAGCTTTTTCAGCTCCTCTTGATATTATTTGATTCAAATAAGCTTTATCACTCATTAATTTATCTATTTCTTTTGATATAGGTTTAATGTGTTCAATTATTACTTCGGTAAGATCATTTTTAAAATTTGAAAAGTTCTGTCCTTTGTATTTATCAATTAGTTCGAACTTCTCTATTCCTGAAAAACCCGAAAATATATTTAATAAATTATTAACCTCTAATAATTTTGATACATCCTCATTATTGTCTGGCATAGGTGTGTCAGAAGTTTTAGCCTTTTTTATTTTTTTTTCTATCTGATCAGCGCTATCAGTTAAACTGATTCTTGAATAATCTGATGGATCAGATTTGCTCATTTTAAGTTCTCCATTTTTGAGAGACATTATTCTAGAGATATTTCTATCTATTATTGGTTCAGGAATTGGAAAAAAACTATTACATTCATAATCACGATTAAATTTTTGAGCTATATCTCTTGTTAATTCTAAGTGCTGCTTTTGATCATCACCAACAGGAACATGGGTTGCTTTGTACAGTAATATATCAGCAGCCATTAAATTGGGGTAAATAAAAAGTCCTGAACTAGCATTCTCTTTATCTTTGCCCGCCTTATCTTTAAATTGTGTCATCCTATTGAGCCAGCCCATTCTTGTGATGCAGTTAAATATCCAAGCCAGTTCTGAATGAGATGAAACGTTACTCTGATTAAAAATTACACTCTTAACAGGATCAATTCCTGAAGCTAAATAAGTTGCTACTACCTCGTAAGTGTTATTTTTAAGAAGCTTTGGATCTTGTTTTACAGTAATTGCATGAAGATCGACTACACAAAAAAAACAATCATATTTATTTTGCATTGATACAAAATTTTTTAGTGCACCTAAATAATTACCAATGTGTAAACCTCCTGTTGGTTGAACTCCGGAGAGAACTGTATTGTTTTTATTATTCATTTATTAAAAACTTTTTTTATTTCAGTATACGAAAAAGGTTTGTAAAAAGATATTATAAATAAGTAAAGTAGTATTGAAGAAAAGACTATAAATAAAAGGAAAACTGTCTCACCTAAATAAAAACTGGTGAATATTGTATCAAAATAATCTTTAAAGAAATAAATGTATATTCCTATAACAAAAGAAGCTAACAAGACTACAACTATTGGTTTTAATATTTTTGAACTAAAAATAAAATAATGATTTTTTTGAATGTAATAACAAAGAACAAATACACTCATCCACGCTGAAATAGTTGTTGCAATTGCAATTCCTACAAAACCTATGTGAATAAAGAGTATTATACTCAACACTGTATTCAAAACTAAATTAAAAAAAGTTACATAAAGTGTTGGCTTAACATTTTCGTATGCGAAAAAAATTGGCGTGAAAATTTTCATTAGTATAAATGCTACCAAGCCTAGACTATAAAATTTTAGTGCCTGAGCTGTAAGCATCGTAGACTCGATATTAAATTCACCTCGTTCAAACAGTGTACTAACTATCAGTTCTGCCAAAATAAAAATACCAACGGTCGCAGGAAAAGATAATAATATGGCAAATTTAGTAGTCTCCTCGATTGTATTATAAACCTCAGTTTTTGAATTCTTCTGAATTTTTTTTGAAATTGATGGCAGCAATGCAATTCCTATTGCAATTCCAATCAAGGCTAGGGGTAATTGATATATTCTATCTGCATAATATAAATACGAAATTGCACCAGTTTCGTATGAAGCAATTATAGTACCTATGAAAATATTTATTTGAAGTAAGCCTGAGGAAAAAAAACTTGTAGAGAATAAACTGAAGAAACGTTTTGTATTTCTTGTGATTAGTGATGAAAAATAAGTAATCTTTATTTTATTATTTTTAATTGAAACTACTAAACAAATTATTTGAACTATGCCTCCAATGATCACTGACCACGATAAAAAAAATAAATAATTATTTTTTGTTATATAAGCATACAATATTCCCAATATCATAAAAAGATTTAAAATTATTGGAAGCGAGGCTGACAACGCAAATTTATTATTTGCATTAAGAATAGATGAATAAATTGATCCAACACTAATTGTGACAAGAAAAGGAAATATAATTCTTGATGTATTGATTAAATCGTCAAGCTTTTCCTCATTCAAGGCAAAACCTGGTGCCAAGAATAAAATAAAAGTTGGCATAAATATCTCAATAATAACAACAATGATTACTGTTACGGTTGTAAAAATAACAATGACATTACCAGCGAATTTTTTTGCTTCTTCCAAAAAGTTTTCACTTATCAGCTTGGCATAAACTGGTACGAATGCAGAGTTGACCGACCCTTCTGAAAATATTCTGCGAAATGTGTTTGGAAACCGAAAGGCTACAAAAAATATATCCGCAAATATTCCCGTACCCAAAAAGTTTGCAATCAAGATATCTCTTAAGAATCCAAATACTCGACTTACAGATGTAAAAAAAGAATAGATAAATGATGATTTTATTACATTCATATAATTGTTGTTTATTAATCTATTTTCATCTAAATATCGTCAAAATTAAGTACGCATTCCCATTTTATAGTTTTTGAATTTGAAACACAGATAAAAACCTATATAAATGGCCAAAAAGGGATTTATGAAGAAAAAAGATAGAGCAGAACATTTTAGTGAGAAAGAAGCATTAGTTTTTCATGCTCAAGGGAAGCCAGGAAAAATAGAGATTAAGGCAACTAAGCCTCTTGAAACACAAAGGGACTTATCTCTAGCTTATTCACCTGGAGTTGCGGCACCAGTTAATGCAATTGCCGAGGACACCAGTACAGTATATGACTATACGAGTAAGGGCAATATTGTTGCTGTAGTATCAAATGGAACAGCTATTCTTGGTCTTGGTAATTTAGGTGCACACGCTTCAAAACCAGTGATGGAAGGTAAATCTGTTTTGTTTAAAAGGTTTTCTGACATTGACTCAATTGATCTTGAAATTGATACTGAAAATGCAGATGAGTTTATTAATTCTGTTAAATATTTGGGTCCATCTTTTGGTGGAATAAATTTAGAAGACATTAAAGCTCCTGAGTGTTTCATCATTGAAGACACATTAAGAGAGCTAATGGATATTCCGATATTTCACGATGATCAACATGGTACAGCTATAATATCTACGGCAGCTCTTCTAAATGCATTAGATCTCAACGGAAAAAAAATAAGTGAAGCTAAAATAGTTGTAAATGGTGCAGGAGCTGCTGGTATCGCGTGTTTAGAGCTTCTGAAGGCAATGGGTATGCCAAACAATAACGCAATACTTTGCGATACAAAGGGCGTTATTCACTTGGATAGAAAAGAAAACATGAACCAATGGAAATCTGCTCATGCAATAAAAACCGATTGTAGGACATTGGAGGATGCACTAGTTGATGCAGATATTTTTTTTGGTTTATCAGTTGGAAATATAATCAGTCAAAAAATGGCATTATCAATGGCTGACAATCCAATTATATTCGCTATGGCAAATCCTGAGCCTGAAATTACTCCCGAAGATGTAAAAGAATGCAGGTCTGATGCAATAATCGCTACGGGAAGATCTGACTATCCAAACCAGGTGAACAATGTTCTTGGGTTTCCATATATATTTAGAGGAGCATTAGATGTTAGGGCTACAACAATTAATTTAGAAATGAAAATAGCTGCTGCAAGGGCAATAGCTGACTTAGCAAAGGAAGACGTACCTGACGAAGTTGCAAACGCTTACCCTGGGAAGCGTCCGCAGTATGGTCCTGATTATATAATACCTTCTCCATTCGATCCTCGATTAATAAGTAAAGTTCCACCCGCAGTTGCAAAAGCTGCAATGGATACTGGGGTAGCACGTAAAGCAATAGTTGATATGGACAGATATTCTAATGAGCTATCAGCAAGGCTTAATCCTTCAGCTGGACTGTTGCAAAAAATATTTCAAGAAGTAAAAGAAAATCCAAAACGTATGATCTTCACTGAAGGTGAAGAAGAAGACATGATTAGGGCTGCTGTTATATTCCTTAATAATGGAATGGGGACACCAATACTAATCGGGAGGGAAGAGATTATAAAAAGTAAGATGAGAGAAATGGGACTTGATTTCTTTGATAAGCTAGAAATCCACAGTACGAGAAATAAAACTGAACATGATAGGTACGCTGAACATATATATGATCGGCTTCAAAGAAAGGGTTTTTTAAGAAAAGATTGCTTAGATCTACTTACCAAAGAAAGAAATGTATTTGCTGCTTGCATGGTATCTCTCAATGAGGCTGATGCCATGGTTTGTGGTTTAACAAGAAGTTTTGCAGCATCTTTGGAAAGTATAGAATACGTATTGGATCCTATCCCTAATAAAACAATTTTAGGCATGACTGTTATGCTATGTAATGGAAGAACAATATTTGTTGCAGATTCAAATGTTCATGACATGCCTAACGCTGCGCAGCTTGCAAATATAACTCAAGAAAGTGCAGAGGTAGTAAAAGAAATATTTGGAATTGAACCAAGAGCAGCCTTGGTTTCTTACTCCAACTTTGGGAAACCTTTCACGGAACGTTCAATTTATATGAGAGATGCAATCAAACTACTTGATGAGAGAAAAGTTGATTTTGAATATGATGGTGAAATGGGGGCAAACACAGCTCTTAATGAAAATTTAATGAACTTATATCCCTTTTGTAAACTTTCTGGCCCTGCTAATCTTTTGATTATGCCAGCGATACACAGTGCAAGTATTTCTACGAAAATGTTACAAGAACTGGGAGGTGGAAACCTAGTAGGTCCATATCTTGTAGGGTTTAAAGAAAGCATTCAAATAGCACCTTTAGGGGCAAATGTTTCCGACATTGTTAATCTGGCAGCACTTGCAGCATTTAAAAATTAGTCTTTTAAGAAATTTGAAATCTCTGTAACTGCCTTTTTTGACTCTGGTAAAAATTCAAAGATTTGCCAAACATGAGGTAAATTTTTGTAAATACTTAACTTTACACCATTATTGTCACTTTTAAGATGTTTCGAAATCGTAATGGAGTCACTCAATAATATTTCGATATCACTTACCTGAATTAATGTTTGTGGAAAATTTTTAAATTTAGCAAATATAGGGGATATCAATGGATTTGTGTAATCTTGGTTAGGTGCATACCATTGTTCAACATTTTTTTTCATCGATTTCGATGTGCTAAGCCAATCATCATAAGACAAATATGGGTCAGACAATGAATTCTCTCTAATGCTACTTCCTTCTCCTGTTAAGTCAGCCCAAGGGGAAAGTAGAAAAACTTTAGATGGTATAGGTTCATTAGCTTCTTGAAGTTTCAATATAGTAACTATTGATAAGTTTCCCCCAGCAGAATCTCCACCTATGAAGATATTTTGACTCATATATCCCATTCTTAGTAAACACTTGAAGCTTCGAACGGCATCGTTTAATGCAGCAGGAAAAGGTTTCTCAGGAGCAAGTGAGTAATCTATGGCGTAGACTTTCAAATTAGACTTTTCAGCTATACTTATTAAAAGATTTTGATGTGTTTCAGGTGAGCCAGCAACATATCCACCTCCATGGAAGTAAAGTATACAACGATCATCATTAAATTCATCATGGTCAAAAGAAAGTGTTCTGATATTTTCTAAATATATTTCCTCAATTTTCACTTTAGAATTTTTTTTGGTAAATATTAATTTTTGAAGGCTAGTGTTTACAATTGAACTTGTCGTGTCCTCGTAACCTTTTTGATTCATCATTTTTCTCGCTTCAAAATAAGAGCGATCTTCAACAGAGGGTTGTACTTTTTTTACATATTTTTTTAGCACGTAATTTAATATTTTTGATCTTATACTCATAAAAACTTTTAAATAACTTCTATTAACCTAATCTATCAAAAATTATTTTAGCAACATCAATCTTATGGGTTTTTTTTATTTCTTGGATACAAGTTGGTGAGGTAACATTAATTTCTGTAAGATAGTTTCCTATGATATCAATACCCACAAAAAATAACTTTTCACTTATCAATGTTTCCTTGATAATACTGCAGATTTTTCTGTCATTTCTTGACAATTCAGCTGCCTCGGTAATTCCCCCAACATGAATATTTGATCTAAAGTCATTTTTTTTGGAATTCTTTTTAGTGCTGCAACTGGTTCACCATTAATAAGTATTATTCTCTTGTCCCCCTTAATTATTTCAGGGAGAAACTTTTGTACTATAAAAGGGTTATTCTCTTCATCAATAAACTTTTCAATAATTTGATTATAGTTTTTATCATTCTTATTTAATAAAAAAATACCCTGCCCACCATTACCATATAAAGGCTTAATTACAGATTTCTTATAACTATTCATGAAACGATCTATCTCTTTTTTAGATCTAGTAATTAAAGTGGGAGGAATAATATTATTGAATTTCAGCATTAATATTTTTTCAGGTGCATTTCGTATTCCTGATGGACTATTTACTACTTTAGTTTTTCCACTTAATTGCTCAAGTAAATGCATTGAAGATATGTATTTCATATCATATGGCGGGTCTTGACGTATAAATATATAATTTAAAGAATTTAAATTTAATTTTTTCTCACTACTTAACTTATAGCTATTCAATTTATCGTTTTTAAATTTAATTTCTTTTACCTGTGCATATAAAGAACTTTTTTTTAATGTAAGAGAACTCGGAGAAAATATATAATTTCTATTTTTTCTCCTTTGAGACTCTAAAATCATTGGCAAGGTACTATCAGTAGTATGGTTCAGTGTATGTACTGGGTCCATTTGAAAACCAAATTTCATAAATCTCATTCCTACTCAGAATTAATAGTTATATAGTCAACTACTTCCTCAACACCAAAAACTTCTTTTGAAAGATCTATAACCTTTTGTTTTTCATCACTCGAGCCTGAAATTCCAATGATGTATACAATTTTATTAACAGTTTCAATGTTATAATTTAAAGAATTCACTTCTTCATCGAGTATTATTTTAGCCTTGACTTTTGTACTAATAACTAAATCGTCTGCAAAATTTAATATGCTGTCATTTTCACTTATTTGAATTTCGTTAATAACAGTTTGAACTCCTTTTACTCCCCATGCGATTCGTGTAGCTTCTATTCTTAAATCTATATTATCAACAGTCCCGGTCAACAACACTCTTCCCTGTGAAACCTCTACATCAACGTTAAAAAAAATTTTTTCGCTTTGATCAAAATAAGAATTTTTTAAAACAGTTTTGATTAATACATCGTCTACATACTCACCAACACTGCGATCAGAATTTGATACTGTCACTGCCTTCGTAGCGACTCCTGTTGCTACAGGTATAGAGCAATTTGTTAGTATGATCATAAATACTGACAAAATTTGAAAAATAAATAATTTTTTAAACATCATAATTTAAAATTATATTAATTTTATGTTATTTCCTATTTTTTATTAATAGCTGATAAATATCTCTTTTAGATATACTCAAATCTTTAGATATAAGTCGGGATACCTCAGAGATATTCAATCCACTATCAAGTAAACTTTTGCCAAATTTAATGATTTCTATTTCTGAGAGATTAATAGTTTGACTCATTATAGGCTCTATAATGAATGTTATTTCGCCTAATATTTTTTCTTTCAGGTTTATTTTATCAATAAGGTCGGAGATATTAGTATTAATAATTTCTTCGTGTTTTTTACTTAATTCCCTTACAAAAGTTATTTTACAGTCACCACATAAATCTAAAATTGTATTTAGTGTTTTAAGAATCCTCTTTGGTGACTCAAAATATATTTCAGGGCAGTCGCTATTATTAAATCTTGTTAACTGACTTTCTATTTCCTTTTTTTGTCTTGGGAAAAAGCCTCTAAAAGTAAAATTCTCTGATAAGAAAGTTGATAAAGCAATACTCGCTATTGGAGCCGATGGGCCTGGCAAAGAAAATACATTAAAATTATTTGCAAAACATTCTTTTACAAGGTCAGCCCCAGGATCTGAAATTAGTGGAGTACCAGAGTCTGTGGTAATAGCAATAGAGAATTTTGAGCTTATTTTTTTAATAATCCCAGGGATTTTACTTTTAGAATTAAATTTATGGAATGGTTGCATTTTACATTTTATGCCGTATTTAGTAGTTAATTTTTTTGTTACTCTAGTATCTTCACATATTATTAAGTCAACTGAAGAAAGTATTTTTAATGACCTTATCGTAATATCAGATAGGTTTCCTATTGGTGTGGGAACTATATAAAGACCACTTTGAGGTTTCTCATGTTCCAATAACTTTGTAATATAAGAATGATTAATATTTGATTGCATGTTTAATTTTAGAGGCAAGTTCATTGTTTTTGTAACTTTTTGTTTAAGTTTATTATTTTATAGCTGTGAAACAACGCAATTAGTTCCCAAAGAAACACTAACATACAATCAAACACAATTACCAGGAACTATAGTTGAGGATGAAGGTCTAAATACTGAGAAGAACAATTTAATAGAAAAAGAAGATAATATTTTAAGGATAGGCTTACTTTTACCTTTATCTGGGGAATTTTATCAAATAGGTAAATCGCTACTCGACTCTGCACAATTAGCATTAGAAAAAACCAGTAACAAAAATTTAGTATTTTACATAGTGGACACTGGAAGAGAAGATCAACTATATAAAAATCTATCATATTTAATGAGTAATAATGTTGATCTGATTCTTGGTCCAGTCTTTACCAATACAGTATTAAAGGTAAAAGAGTACCTAAATGATCAAAGTATTCCAATTATTACATTTTCTAATAATTCTGAGGTAGGTGATCCTAATGTCTATGTTTTTGGATTAACTATTGAAGATGAATTAAACAGTATTTACGAATATTCAGTTGATAGAGGAATTAAAAAATTTGCAGTCATAGTTCCTGAAAATAAATATGGAAATAAAGTAAAAAATGAAATTGATAAATTTCATGATGTAAATAGTAATTCATCATCACAAATTATTTTTTATCCAACCGAAAATCCTGACTATTACAAAATAGCAAGAGAAGTTTCAAATTATGATGAAAGAAAACTAGAATTAGATAATCGAGTAAGACTTCTAAAAGAATTACAATCTGAGTCTTCATCAAAAGAATTAAAATTATTAAAAAATAAGGATACTTTGGGTGAGGTAGATTTTGATGCTATTATGATTATCGCTCGCTCATTTAATGAATTAACAAATTTTATTTCAATACTACCTTATTATGATGTTGACCCAAAAAAAGTAAAATTTATTGGAAATTCTATTTGGGGAAAGGAATTAATTCTTAAGGAGCCCTCGATGAAGAATTCATATTTTTCATCCTTAGACTTAAATGCTAGAAAAATATTTGAAGAAGAATATAAAAAAGTATATACAAATAATCCTCACTCATTAGCAGCTTTAGCTTATGATTTAATAGGTTTAATCAGTAGCTTAAATATAGAATATAAGAATATTACAAGGGAGATTCTTCATTCTAATTTAGGATATGTAGGAATAAATGGATGGTTTCGTTTTGATGAAAGTGGGAAAGTAGAACGTAGACCAGTAATATTCCATGTAGGCAATGATAAGTTTGTAATTAAAAATTAATTTTTTATTTTATATAAAAAGTTTGACAGTTTTTTAAAAGCAATCGCTCTGTGACTTATTCTTTCTTTATAGTTAAAATTCATTTCGCCGAACGTTTTTTTATAACCTTTAGGAACAAAGATTGGATCATACCCAAAACCATTCTTTCCTTTTGGAGGGAATTGTACATGTCCATAAATCCTTCCCTCAAAAACTCTGCTTACATTGTTTGGAAAGTAAATTGATAAAGCGCAGCAAAAAAACGCTTTTCTGCTTGATTTATTTAAATAATTATTTTTATCCATTTTCTTTGCTATTTTTTCCATGGCAAAGTTGAAATCTTTATCCTTACCCGCCCAT
>CACHLP010000023.1 GCA_902580665.1 uncultured Pelagibacteraceae bacterium
AATGAGCAATAGAGATTTAACAGAATTAAGAAGAAATAGAATGAGTATGGTGTTTCAGCACTTCGGGCTTTTTCCTCACCGAAGGGTAATTGAAAATATTGGCTACGGTCTTGAAATTAGAGGTGTAAAGAAAAAAGATAGGATAAAAAAATCTATGGAAACACTAAACTTAGTTGGTTTAGATGGATGGGATCAACATTATCCAAGAGAATTATCTGGCGGCATGCAACAACGAGTAGGATTAGCAAGGGCGCTTGCGGTTGATCCTGAGATATTAATTTTTGATGAACCATTTTCAGCGCTCGATCCTCTTATAAGAAGAGAAATGCAGGACGAATTGTTAAGTATTCAAAAATTGGTTCAAAAAACAATGGTTTTTATTACACATGATTTTTCAGAAGCAATTAAAATGGGAGATCATATTGCTATAATGAAAGATGGAGAGATTTCACAAGTTGGAACACCTGAAGAAATTGTTGCAAATCCCATTGATCAGTATGTTAAAGATTTTACTGAAGATGTACCGAAATATAAAGTTTTAAGTGCTGGAAAATGTGCAAGAACTGAATGCTGTGAAGAGACTAAAACTATGTTTGCAGAAGGTAATGACTGCATTGCAAGTGATACGAAAATTGATAATTTAATTAATCAGATTGCTGACTCTGATAAAACCTATCCAGTAATTGATTCAAACAGTGGTGAGCTTGTTGGTGAAATAGATCGCTCAATTGTTTTAAAATCAATGACATCGTCTTAAGAAAATATAAAATTAAATTATGCCACTCTTTAATTTAAACAAAGAGGAAATTTTAACTCCTCAAGATTGGAGTTTTCCAGTGCCGATATCTTATGGTCCAGGCAGATTTGCTGAAATTGGTAATTATTGTTATGAAAATCAAATAAGAAATCCTCTTATTGTTACAGATAGTGGAAGCGTTAATCTTCCGTTTATAGATAAGCTGGTTGAAATTTTAAAAAAAGCAAAAGTAAATTCAGGTATTTATTCGAAAATTTCTCCAAACCCAAGAGATGACGAAATTTCAGAAGGGAAACAATTATTCAGAAATAATAATCATGATGCGATAATTGCCATTGGTGGTGGTAGTGCAATGGATGGCGGAAAGTCAATTTGCCTAACTGCTAATAATGAAATTGAGTTATTTGATTTTGAATGGGAAAAAACTCCACAGAAAATTGGCCCTGATAATAAATTTCCTCCGCTTATAACAATACCCACAACTGCGGGTACTGGAGCAGAAACTGAGAGCACAGCAATGGTTACGGATACTAAACAAGGAATTAAACTTTGTATAATGCATCCTGACCTCAAACCCTCTATAGCCATACTTGATCCTGAACTTACTTTAGGTTTACCGTCAAATCTTACTGCATGGACTGGTGCAGACGCAATGATACACTCTATTGAAGGTTATTGCGTACCAGGTTTTCATCCTTTATGCGATGGCGCTGCACTTGAGAGTTTATATTTAATCTCCAAGTCACTTATTACTGTTGTCGAAGAGCCAAATAATCTAGAAGCACGAGGTGCAATGCTGGTAGCTTCATGTCTAGGAGGCATTTCATTCATAAAGGGACTTGGACTTGTGCATGCGATTGCCCACATGGTTGGTGCTGAATTTAATACTCACCACGGATTAACTAACGCAATTATTTTACCTGCGGTTCTTAGATTTAATCTTCCTGATATGCAGGAGAAAGTAATAAGAATGTCACAGGCTATGCAATATACTGACCATTCATCAAGTCAGTTCATTGAGAATATGGAAAAAATACTTGATAGGATTAAAGTACCAAGAGGCTTAAATGAAATTGGAGTGCCAGAAGATTGCATTGAGAGAATATCTGAAAAGTCAATGATTGATACAGCTTTTGGTACAAATCCGAGAGCTGCTACATTGGATGATGTAAGAGAACTTGTTAAGACAAGCATTTTTGGAGCTCGATAAAAATCCTCAAAAATGATTACTCAATTATCTTTACAGGAGCAGATTGATTTAATTCATAATAAAGAAATCAAAATAGAGGAGCTTTTTCGAGAATACTTATCAAATATTGACAAACTCAATCCCCAACTCAACGCTATTGTTTCATTAAGAGATAGAGATTGGATTATAAAAAAAGCTCAAGAACAAGATTCCTTAAAACAAGATATTAAAATTAAACAAATTTTATTTGGGCTTCCATTTGCTACTAAAGAATTGTTTGATGTCAAAGAGTTGCCAACCACTTATGGAATACCTGAGTATCAAAATGAATTTCCAAACACTGACTCATTAATCGTAAAAAATCTAAAGCAACAGGGTGCCACTATTATTGGGAAATCAAATATGGCAGAGTTAGCAATAGGATCACATACAAAGAATAAATTATTTAAATCAACTTCTAATCCATATAACCTCAGTCTATCACCAGGTGGCTCCAGCGGAGGAGCATCAGCTGCTGTAGCTAGTTGCCTTATACCATTTTCAGATGGGACTGATATGATGGGGTCTTGCAGAAATCCTGCGGCTTATACAAATTTATATGGTTTTAGACCGAGTCCTGGCCTCATTCCCGATAAAAGAGGAGAAAGTAAATATCCTGTATTAACAACCCCCGGCGGCATTGCTCGAACTCCAGAAGACTTGAGTATTTTTTTGGATTCAGTATCAGGTATAGATGATGAGGATCATTACTCCTATAGCTTTAAAGGCTCATTTCGATCAATTAAAACATATTTAAGTAGCAATATAAGAATTGGCTGGTTAAGTAACTTTGTTGAAAATTATACTTTTGAAAAAGGAATTATAGAATTATGTGAGATTGCATTAAATCAATTCACTGCTGCAGAAAAGAAAATATCAATAGAGCAATGCAATATAAAAATAGATCCTGATAAATTATGGGAAGTATGGTGTAATCTTAGATCAAAAATAACATTTGATGATCTGTCTTCTATGCACATTCAAAATTTTGAAGAGTTAGGCTTTCCTGTCAAATGGGAATATGAACAAGGAGAAAAAATAAAAGAAGCTGATATTTCCAATGCTATAAATCATTATTTAAAGGATCGTTCTTATGTTGACGGTCTCTTTGATAAATTCGATTTTCTCGCTTTGCCTTCTGCCCAACTATTTCCATTTGATAAAGAAGTAGATTTCCCAAAAAGTATCCAAGAAACTCAAATGGATACATATCATCGATGGATGGAAGTCACAGTATTTGCGAGCATGTTCCAGCTGCCTACCATTTCAGTCCCTGTTGGCTTTAATGAAAAGGGACTTCCGATGGGAATGCAATTAATTGGTAAAAATAAATCGGATGAAAAAGTAATTCATATTGGCAAATACTATGAAGAAATTTTTAATCGTTCAAAAATACAACCTAATATAATAAATGAATTACAAGCTAACTGATACCCCTAACCCTACCCTTGTTACTTTGCGTGATAATAAGGCCAAATGGAATCTGCCTGAGTATCGGAGGACTGGCTATAGAAACCTTCACAAAATTAATAGATACGGAATTTTATTAAGATCAGATTATGTTCTGACGCTGAATGAGAATCCCAAAAATGAAATTAAAAAAATATCATCAGTTAAGGAAATGATTGGCCATAAATCATTTTGCTCTCTAATTGTAGGAAAAGAACAAGATATATTTTATGAGAACTACGCAGAAGATTTCTCTTCTTCGCAGCCACAAACAATCATGTCAATCTCAAAAATGTTTCTTAATTTATTTGTTGGTGAGCTTTTAGAAAAAGGCAAATTGCAATTAGATAAACCTATTTCATATTATCTTCCCAATATTGGAAGTGGTTACGCCGAGGCAACTGTTCAAAATATTTTAAACATGAACATAGTTAATGCTTTCACTGAAGATTATACTGATCCTTATTCAACATCATTTATGCATGAAACTGTGGGGGGCTGGCGAATACCAGATGAAGGTATAAATGAAGTCTTACAAGAAGAGTTTCTAAATAAAATTGAAACAGATGTGAGTGGCTCGGTGACAAATAATACAGATAATGCATATTATAAATCAGCAAACAGTGACGTTATTGCGCTATTAGTCGAAAAGATAAGTGGTAAGAAATTGCGTGATTGGCTTCTTTCGTCTGTCGAAGCCATGGGTTTTGAAGATGGCTTGTATATGGCAACTGATAGAAGTGGAATGCCATGGCTATCCGGTGGAGGTTGCCTTATGACAAGAGATTTTTTGCGTATGGGCCTCTTATTCTCGAGAAGGGGTAAAGGTATCAGAAATAGAATTATCGGCTCAGAGAAATTCATTAACGATAGTGTATCTAATAAAGGTCCAAAATATATGCACTTAAAAGATGAAAAATATGTTTACTATGTAAATCAAACAATGAAATCAAATAATTGGATTGGGCATTCTGGGTATGGTGGACAGTTTTTGATGATAAATTTAGAAACCAATGTTGTAGCGGGTTTCTTTTCTGTTTTAGAAACTGACTCGGCTACAGATGAAGAGTATAAAACTAAAATGATACTCATGCTTGAGGAAGTAACTTCGAAAAAATATTCATAGAAAGGACTTATCATGAAAGGGTACGTAATGGTTGGATCAAGTGATTTAAATGCTTCCAGAGCCTTCTATGATGAAGTTCTATCTGTCTTAGGAATGTGTTCAATGTATGAAGATGAAGTTTGTATAGGTTACGCCCATGAAGGAAATGAAGATGTAGAATTCTATATTACCAAACCAGTTAATGGAGAGCCTGTTACTTATGGAAACGGAACACAAATATCTTTTCTAACCAAGACTACAAAGCAGGTAGAAAAGTTTCACGAAATTGCTCTTGGTCTTGGAGCAAAGAATGAGGGTAATCCAGGGTTTCGACCAAATGATAGTAATGTTTATTATGCGTATGTAAGAGATCCAGATGGTAATAAAATTTGCTCATATACAAATGTAAATGTCTAGAGCAACCAGATTTAAAATTTACCGAGTCTTAGTTATATCGTCTATTATTTTAGTATTCCCCCTCCTTTTCATTGTAGGAGTTACTTTACCCTATGTATTCAATACAATAAAAGTAAGTTTCCCTGAAATTGTTATAGGCAAAGATGTTGAAGGCTACATTGATAAAAAAGAACTGAATTTTAAGAATACTAATGTGAAAGCAAAGAAGAAAATAATATGGAATGATAGTGCAAAAATAAAAACTGAATATTCAATTGTTTATCTTCACGGGAGTTTTGCTACAGGTTATCAGCAAGAAGATGTATTAGTAAAAGTTGCTGAAAAGTTGAGGGCTAATTTGTTTATATCAAGACTAGCCGGCCATGGATCAGGATTTGACTCAACAAAAAATGTAAGAGCAGAAAATTTCCTTGAAGATGCGGCTGAAGCCATTGCTGTAGGCAATAAAATAGGTGAAAAAGTGATATTGATGGGTTTCTCAGCTGGGGGTTCTTTCGCATTAATGGCAGCTAAGGACAAGAAAATGTCAGAAAAAATTGATCATTTAGTGCTCATTGCACCTTGGACCCCAAAACTATCGCTCCCGTATTTCGTAGCAGCCACTGGATTATTTTTTAAAAGTAATTATAAATTCAATTTTCCTAGTTATTTTAGTTTGCCAAATAGAGAATGGGATCCTTTTTGGGTTAATGAATTTCATAGAACGCTCCCAAAAGAACTTTGGAAAGCTGCTTACTCAGGAAGAAATCTTGGATTTCCAAAAACAAATCTGCCTCTTTTGGTCTTTTACGAAGAAAAAGATAAGGTTGTAAAAGCTGAAGGTGTTAAAAATATCTTTAAAGAATGGAAAGGACCTAAGAAAATAATTAATAATGATACTAACTTAGGAGGTTTCAATTATCATGATATAATTGGGATTCTAAATTCTCCTCAAGACAATATGTTTGTTGAAGAAATAAATAATTGGATAAGAGCTAACCCTTAAACAAATTCTGATTATTTTTCCGTAATAAATTTTTTTGGACTTTGCCCATTGAATTCCTTGGCAAGCTCTCCATGAAAATAACTTTTTTTGGCTGCTTATATTTGGCAATTTTATCCTTTGTAAAATCAATTATTTGATTTTGGTCATTTTTATCATTTTTTACGACAACAGCTGCAACAACTGCCTCGCCAAAGTCAGCATGATGAACTCCAAAAACGGCAGACTCTAATACATTTGGCAATTCATTTAACACATCTTCTATTTCTTTAGGGTAAACATTTAGTCCACCACTTATAATCATATCCTTATCTCTTCCCACAATAGTAAAATAACCATTTTCGTCTTTCTGTGCGAGATCACCTGTAATAAAAAATCCATCTTCCTTAAATGCCTCTTCAGTTTTTTCTTTCTTTTTCCAATATCCTTGAAAAACATTTTCACCCTTGAGTTCAATGGTACCTATTTTTCCATTTTCTACTTCTTTTCCCTTCTCATTAACTACCCTAATATCAATACCAGGAAGCGGAATACCAACCGTCCCTGCTTTTCTCTCGCCATCATATGGATTTGAAATATTCATATTAGTTTCTGTCATTCCATATCTCTCAAGAATTTTTTTACCAGTTCGTTTTTCAAAATCTATATGAGTTTCAGATAACAGAGGTGCAGATCCTGAAATAAATAGTCGCATATGTTTAGCGTTCTCAGTATTTAACTCATCACTTGCTAGCAGTCTTGTATAAAAAGTAGGGACACCCATCATTGAAGTTGAATCTTTCATCCAGAATATCGCTTTCTTAACATCAAATTTTTCTAAAAAAATCATTGATCCGCCAACAATTGCCAATAAATTACAAGCGACAAAAAGGCCGTGTGTGTGATAGATCGGAAGCATATGCAAGAGCACGTCGCTTTCTGTGAATTTCCAAAAATCTCTTAAAACTTCTGAGTTAGAAACTAAATTTCTATGCGATAACATTGCGCCTTTTGATTTTCCAGTAGTTCCCGATGTATACAATATAGCCGCTAAATCGTTTTCACTTCGAGCAATTGCGTGAAACTTTTTTGAGCAGTTTTTAATTCTTTCAGTAAGAGAGCCGCTTTCATCTAAATTTAATGTTAAGATTGAAGCTAATGGAGTACTTGTAATGCTATGTATTTTGCTTTGGATTTTATCATCAACAACAATCACCTTAGGTTTTGCGTCATTAAAAAAATATTCTAACTCATTGAGAGTATATCCTGTATTGAGCGGTAGATATACACCGCCAGCCTTTATGGTAGCGACATATAATGCTAATTGGATAATGTTTTTTTCTGCTTGGACAGCAACGCGGTCACCTGGGGACAAATCGATTTCTATTAGATAATTAGAGATTTTATTAACTACCTCATGAAATTCTATGTAGCTTAACTTTTTACTCTCATTAATTAAAAATATTTTATCTTTAGTTTCATTCAATTTAAAGATTTTATCATAAAGATAGTTTGCTTCAGTCATTAATTTTTTTCATCCATCGAATAACTACTTAACTTTGATAAAATATCTTCATGAATTACTATCCCAAGTCCAACAGACTGATTAAGTATTGCTTTATCCTCTTCGAGATTAAAAGGTAACTCACAAAACTCTTTTGTGAATTCAATGTAATCAGGGAATATTTCTGCCCTTTCGGAATTTAGTATGCTTGAACAAACATGAAGCATTGCGGATGCAGACACAGACATAGAATTCCAACAATGGGGAGAAATAGAGATATCATTTTTGAAAGCTTCCTTTGAAACGCAAAGCATATCAATAATTCCTCCTATTCCTGAAATGTCAGGATTAAGTATATCTGCTGCATCTCTTTTAATAATTTCATTAAAATGAGGGAGGCCACTCTGTTTTTCACCAGTCACAACTTTCATATCAAAACCATTTTTAATTTCATTGAGCAAGCTTATATTTTCTCCATCAACCGGTTCTTCAATCCAATAAGGTTTCAAATAGGATACTTCTTTTAGGAAGGTCTTTGTTTGATCTAAATCTTTAGGTATGGCTAAGTCTAGCATGAGAGGGTATTCCATTCCCACTATTTTTCTTACTCTCTCGACAAACTTAACTGAGTTTGACGTATTTTCAAATAATGGATAGATTTTAATGCCTCCATATTTTTTTTCAAAATATTTTTCTACTCGATCTAAGTAATCTTCTTCATCTTTTCTTAGATCACTCCAACAAGTAACATAGGTAGATACATCGGGTTTAGGATTATCTGTTAATAAACAATTCAGAGGTAGATTTTTTAATTTACCAGCTATATCCCATGCTGCGATTTCAATTGCACTTGTGGCAGAACTGAAATCTAGTCCTTTATGATCATCACTGAGTAAAGATATTTTATTATATAATGAGTTTATTGATAAGTTTTTGATTTTTGATATTTCTTTAAACAACTCGATTATTATTGTTGCGATTGCCTTTTCTCTGAGATGCATAGAGAATGCTTCCCCCCACCCTTCAACTCCGTCGTGTGTTGTTATTTTAATAATGACAAATTTTTTGCTCCTTGACCAATCATCTTTGCTTTTGTGATTCTTGGTAATCCAAATCTTCAAACTAGAAAGTTTGCCAATGCTTATCTCTGTATCCATTTCAAGTGTTAATTTTATTTGGAATATATTTAATTTTGACCTTTAACATATATAAAAAAAACTTTTATGTTAAGTAATGAATACGAAATTAGTATTAGGAGCTGGGTGTTTTTGGGGAGTTGAAGTGCTCTTTGAAGAAATTCCAGGCGTCAAAAAAGTAATATCAGGTTATGCGGGCGGGCATACGGATAATCCTACGTATGAAAGTATTTGTACTGGAACCACAGGTCATATTGAGGTTGTCGAAATTGAATATGACAACTCAGAAACTACATATGAAGTACTTCTAGATAAATTTTTCTTTATACATGATCCCACTCAATTTAACCGACAAGGTCCGGATATTGGTGAACAGTATAAATCCGTAATATTCTACAATTCAGAAAATGAAAAAACTATCGCTGAAGAAAAAATAAAACAAATCGATGAGTCCGGTGAACATCAAGGAAAAGTTGTAACGGAATTAAGAGAAGCTGTTAAGTTCTATCCTGCAGAAGAATATCACCAGGACTTTATCGAAAAGAATGGCAAAGTTTGTTATCACCAACTATATGTTCAACATAAATCCTGAGGCTTCAGCGCCTGATTGTCCAGGCACTGAAACAAAATTGAATTAACCTTTGACTACTTCTCTGGTATTTGCGTTGAAAGACTGTGTAAATGGTATATCTACAGTTACTGCATCTACAGGTACTCCTGGTTCATCAGCATAAATATCTGGTAAATGAACTTTAAACTTTTTACCTATTTCCCATTTTGGAAAACCATTAGCATTGAGTGCTCCATCAAATGGAATATATCCCATAGCAATATTTTTTCCTTTTTCTGGGTGATACCAAGGGGAAGTAATGAACCCACATGGGTCCCCTCCTTCTCCAGGAGATACAAGCCAGAAATCTGGAGCATACTCATCAATTGGCTTTCCTCCGATTTCAAACCCAACTAATTGTAATTTGTAAGGTTTATGACCATCCTTCAAGTCAGATTTTATCTTTTCTAGTGCCTGTTTTCCAATATAATCGCCTTTCTTCTCCCATTCGCCTTTACCAGATAGAGAAACTTGGTAGCCAAGGTTACACTGAAATGGGTTATGCTCATGATCTAAGTCTTGACCCCAAGATAGTATACCTGCTTGGATCCTTCTGTGGTGCGCAGGCGCAATAACCATCAAGTTATGTTTTTTTCCTGCTTCAAGGACTGCATCCCACATATCATCTGCATATAGAGTTGCGTTTCTTAAATATATTTCATAACCAGACTCGCCTGAGAAACCAGTTTGTGAAATTACACAACTTCTACCTCCAACAGTAACTTCAGCTAGTCCATAGAATGGAATGTTATCAAGATCAACTTGATCTCCAACAAGGTCTTTCATTAATGCAATGGCTTTTGGGCCCTGAATTTGAACAGGACATGCGTCAATTTCGTCAATTTCAACATCAAACCTTTTATCTGCATTTACACCTTGCAAATAAAGGCCAATATCTGAGTCAGAAAGACTAAACCAGAATTCATCCTTAGCAATTCTTAGAAGAATTGGATCATTTAACACACCGCCCTTATAATTGCATAAGATTACATATCTTGCTCTTAATGGAGAAATTTTAGTTGCATCTCTAGTGATGACATAGTCTGTAAATCTCTCTGCATCAGGTCCTTTGACACAGATCTGTCTTTCAACTGCAACATTCCACATAGTTACATGGTTTTTGATTGCTTCGTATTCAACCATTGCTCCACCATCTTCTGGTTTTACATATCCTCGAGGATGATAAATACGATTGTAAACAGTTGCTCTCCAACATCCAGCTTCCATTGATTTATGCCAATAAGGTGATTTTCTGACTCTTGTTGAAATCAACATTTCAACTTTTGTTGGCCCACTTTGACGTAAATTGTAAGGCACATGTCGATCGCTTTGATCGACCGTAGTATTGTGTTCTAATTTTTTAGACATAGTAGTTCTCCTTTTGTAACCATTCGCTTGTTTTTTTTATTCCACCAAATGCATAGATGTGAAAATTATCTACATTGCCTTTTAATTCTTGAATTACATCATGTGGTGTTTGCACAGTTAGTAAATCAAAAATTTTCGATGCATTTTTTTTAGCAAAGCTTAATGTATTCTTTAATCCTACGAAACCAGCAAATTTTATTAACGTTTTCATTGAGGCTGGTCCTGCAAGGCCAACATGAACGGGTAATGGTGCTTCATTTACAAATTCAGATAATGCATTTGTGTCCTGGGTCCATTGCGTAACAATATAATCTGCAAATGAAGATTTAGACTTCATTGCTTCATCTATTGCTTGATCGCTCATATTAGGAGATCCCTCGGGATGACCTGCTATACCAATTTTCATTCCATCGAATAAGCCCGTTTCAATTAATTGAAGTGAACAATGATAGTTACCAAGAATATCTCTGTCACCTCCAATTATTAATACTTGCTTAACACCAGCTTCTTTAACTTGATCTATATAATCTTTTAGCATATCCAAATCAGTTATTGATCTAGCTGGAAAGTGAGGAATTGCGTTAAAACCTGATTTTGATAGAGCTTTTGTCTGTTGAATCACGTCCTTGTAACTTGTGCCGGGCAAGAAAGTTACATATATGTCATTAAGTTTAGGTAGCTCAGACAAGTTTGTCCGCGTAGTCACCTCTAATGAAAAATTCACATTTCCCATAATTAAAATTCTAAGTGTTTACGCTTAAGCCACGCGATTATTAAGTAACGTTGCTTGGCTTAATTTTGCAACGTTCTTTGAGTCTCCTTAGTGAGAAATCTATTTAAAATTTAGGGGTATTACAATACATTTTTGTAGACTCCACGAATTAAAATTCTTAAGTTGTCTAGACTAAAATTTAAGAGGTAAACTAATGGAAGTTCTATCTGACATTGAAATAGCAAGAAAAAATCAAATGTTGCCAATTGAAAAGGTAGCCTCAAAACTAAAAATTGGGGAAGATAGTCTTCAAAAATTTGGGCATCACATTGCAAAGATTGATAGCAAAATATTGAAAAATCATAACAAAAATGGAAAACTGATCTTGGTTACCGCTATTTCACCAACTCCTGCAGGTGAAGGTAAAACTACTACCTCAGTGGGATTAAATGATGCTCTCAATAAAATAGGTAAGCAGTCGTTGGTATGTCTTAGAGAGCCAAGCTTAGGTCCATGTTTTGGCGTTAAAGGAGGGGCTGCTGGAGGTGGCTATGCGCAAGTAGTTCCAATGGATAAGATTAATCTTCATTTTACTGGAGATTTTCATGCAATCACATCCGCTCATAACTTACTTGCTTCTATGATCGATAATCACATTTATTGGGGAAATGATCTAAACATAGATTCAAGGCGTATAGTATGGGGTCGAGTTGTAGATTTAAATGACCGAGCTTTGCGAAATATAAATATAAATCTTGGAGGAATAGCAAACGGTTTTCCTAGAGAAGATAAGTTTGATATTACAGTTGCATCTGAGGTTATGGCGATCTTTTGCTTATCAACGAGTTTAAGTGATCTGCAAAAAAGACTTGGTAATATTATCATTGGTTACACACGAGATAAAAAAGAAATTAAAGCGCGTGACATAAATGCAGATGGAGCAATGACAACCCTACTTAAAGATGCTTTTCTCCCTAACCTTGTTCAAACATTAGAGGCAAATCCTGCTATCATTCATGGTGGTCCTTTTGCTAACATTGCGCATGGTTGTAATTCACTTATAGCAACTCAAACCGCACTTAAACTAAGCGATTATGTAGTAACTGAAGCTGGATTTGGAGCAGACCTTGGTGCCGAAAAATTTCTAGATATAAAATGCCGAAAAGGAAATTTAAATCCTTCTGCAATAGTTATTGTAGCTACTGTTAGAGCATTGAAAATGCATGGTGGCATGAATAAAAATGAACTAAAAAATGAAAATCTAGACGCCTTAAAGAAAGGGCTATCGAACTTACAGCAACATATTTCAAATATGAAAAAATATGGAGTTCCTGTGTCAGTAGCAATTAATCATTTTATTACCGATACTAATAATGAACTCTCCATTA
>CACHLP010000024.1 GCA_902580665.1 uncultured Pelagibacteraceae bacterium
ATAATATTATAAATGAAAAAGGGTTGTCTCAGATAAGTGATGAAGGCGAACTAGAAAAATTAGTTGTTAATGTTATATCTTCAAATCCAGAAAATGTTGAAAAGTACAAGAATGGAAAAGATAAACTGTTTGGTTTTTTTGTAGGTGAAGCTATGAAGCTTTCAAAGGGAAAAGCAAATCCAAAAGTTTTAAATGAGCTTTTAAAAAGTAAATTAAATACTTAGATTATTTAGAATATTTATAGTACTAATCTATTTATCGGAGAGATGGGTGAGTGGTTGAAACCGGCTCCCTGCTAAGGAGTTGTGCGGGCTTATACCCGTACCGAGGGTTCGAATCCCTCTCTCTCCGCCATATTTAAACTTATATTTGTTTTTTTGTTGGCTTGATAACTGTTTTACCACCTGTGTAGGCTCTATTTAAATTTAAGTTAAGAGTATACTCAACAGGTAAAAGGTCATTCTCAATAAATTCATAGACTTGAATATTTTCCATTACTCTTTGCACATAATTTCTTGTTTCTTTAAATGGAATTAATTCAATCCAGTCTTCGCTTGTAATATCATCCTTTCTTGGATCGCCATATTTTTTTATCCATCGCGAAACACGAGACTCGCCTGCATTATAGGCAGCAAGGGACAATATGTATGAACCATTATAATTAGATAGTAGTTTGTCTAAGTAAGCACTTCCTAAAATTACATTATATTTTGGGTCTTCAGTAAGTTTACTTTGTGTATACTCCAACTTAAGTCCTTTAGATACTCTCTTTGCAGTATAAGGCATTAATTGCATCAAGCCCTTAGCACCTGCATAACTGCCTGCCTGGGGATCGAATTGACTTTCTTGCCTAGTGACAGAGTGTATTAAACTTTGAGATGGAAAAATAATTTTGCCAAATTTAGGTCTTTCAACTTCAGGAAAACTTAATGGGTCAAGAAGAACATGATTATAGTATAAAATCTTTCCAGCTTGCACTGCAAAATCTTTTCTACCTAACTCGTTTGCAATTTTAACTGATTCAATCGCAGTATTTAAATTTTCTCGGTCAGCTAGATCCCATATAAATTTTTTGACTAGTTTCGATTTATTAAATTCATTTAGCAATGAAATTGCAAGGTAGATACTATTGGATATTTCTTGCTTTTTAGATAACATATTTTCTTTATCGGTCAGTTCAGGAGAAAATAAAATCTTATTATTCAGCTTTGATGCTGCAAGCTGCCCATAAAAAGTTAAGCTATATCTCGACGCTTTTAAATATTCTACTTGAGCCACATCAGCTTTTCCTAATGCATCGAGAGATTTTCCCATCCAATACGCGGCCCTTGCTTTTGAAATTGGTCTAGATGATACATCCCAAATTTCCTTGAAATGTAGATATGCAGACTCTGGGTTATTTAAAAATGTTAGACTTATCCAGCCAGCCATCCATTCTGCTTCAGCTATATATTTATTTTCTTTAAGACCATGGTTTATAGATAACTTATAAGCAGTATTATACTCATGTTTATCTATGAGTTTTCTTATCAAGAAGTTTTTCTTCCTCCAAAACTTATCTGGCCTGACTAATTTAGTTGAGTCAGTATTGTTTATTTCTATTAATAGATTTAATGCACTATCGTATTTTCTTTTTTTAATTCTCCAATGTATCCTGTCATAAACAAGTCCTGGATCAGATTTTAGTTGATCCGGAACTTTTTTGATCAAATCATCCACTCCTCCAGCAAAAGAAATCAAACCAATTCGTGCCTCAAATAATTTTTGATAATCTCTATTTACATACTTAACAAGTCTTGATGCAGTTCTATATTTGCCATTCCAAAGAAGCTGCTCAATTCTTTTTTTATGATGATTTTCTTCTAAAATCGTTTTAAAGTTTTTTAATATTTGAGATTGTTCTTTTCTTGAGAAACTCCCATCAATATAACCTTGTATAATATGTTTTTTCCCTTTTTTAATCTCTCCATTATTCAGTAGGGCGTTTCCATAATAAATATTGCCCCAACCAGTCTTGGGTTGAGTCTCTTCAAAATGGCTTATTATTAATTGATGATTTTCTTTGAACGATATTTTTGACTCGCTTTTAATTTTTATTTTTTCAATTTCGGGCCAATCATTATTTCGATCTATGTACTCTAGATAATTAGTAAAAGTAAGATTATTAGCTCCATTATAATATTTTAGCCATTCAAGTGTATCCCTTGCTGTTTCGTTTTTAATATTACTTTGTATTCCGATTACACGATCCCACTTATAAGCATCAGCTTTATCAAGTGCCAACTTAAATAATTCAACATCTTGATTACTAAGAAGTTGAGATAACTCAGGCTGAGTAGGTTTTTTAGTAGGATAGGTAAAGTTGACAGACTGATAATTAATAAAGCCTACATCTCTTTTTTGTGGAAAGATTTCAGCATTGACAACTGAAAGGCTAAAAAAAAAGAATGATAATAGTAAAATAAAGTTTTTTTTCACAAAAATAAGATTGCTGTTTTGAAGGCGAGTATATTTATGATTTATGTTTTTTTAAATAATTAAAAGTGTTAAAGTAGAGTATGTTCAAAGGTGCCCATACCGCGTTAATTACTCCTTTTAAAGGTGGTCAAATAGACGAAGATTCGTTTAGATCATTTATTGATTTTCAAATTTCTGAGGGAATACATGGACTTGTTCCTGTTGGCACAACTGGTGAGTCACCTACACTCAGTCATGAAGAGCATAAACTTGCTGTAGAAATGTGTGTTCAACAAGTAGATAAAAGAGTTCCAATAATAGCTGGAACAGGATCAAATAATACAGAAGAAGCAATTGATTTAACGTGTCATGCAGAAAATTCAGGAGCGGATGCTGCTCTCGTTGTAACACCTTATTACAATAAGCCCACTCAAAAGGGTTTATACAGTCATTTTGAAGCTATTAGTAGAAGCACAAAACTACCTATTATAATTTATAATATTCCAGGTAGATCAATTGTTGATATGTCTACTGAAACAATGAAGAGTTTATTTAAGATTGAAAATATAGTTGGAGTTAAAGATGCTACCTCAAATATACCTCGAGTATATGAATCTAAAACTGTAATAGGTGAAAACTTTAATCAACTTACTGGAGATGATGCCACAACGCTTGCTTTTATGACTTATGGTGGACATGGATCAATATCGGTCACATCAAACATTGCCCCAAAATTATGTTCGCAATTTATGCAACTTTGTCTAAGTAAAGACTTTGCAGAAGCGGCAAAGATAAATGATAAATTGATGCCTCTTCATCATGCTCTTTTTGTTGAATCAAGTCCTGGACCAGTAAAATATGCGGCATCTAAATTAGGTCTTTGTGGTGAAGAGATACGGCTGCCTCTTACTTTAATTTCTGATGAGACAAAAGTCTTAGTTGATAAAGCATTAAAACACGCTTCGTTGATATAATCTTGCAAATAGCAGTCCAAAATAGAAAAGCTAGATACAACTACTCTTTCATTGAATTATTTGAGGCTGGCATTCAATTGCAAGGAAGTGAAATTAAATCACTTCGTAATGGCCGAGTTGAAATTGCTGAATCATACGCGCGTGAAGAAGATAATGAAATATTTTTAATTAACTCTCATTTTTCAAAGTATTCAAATGCATCATACTTAAATCATATAGAGAATCGTCCTAGAAAATTATTATTAAATAGAAAAGAAATTCAAAAAATAATTGGCAAGCTAAATAAAGAATCTCTAACTTTAGTGCCTCTAAAAATTTATTTTAACAAAAAGGGTATCGCAAAACTTGAAATTGCTTTGGCAAAAGGAAAAAAAATACATGATAAAAGAGATGCTAAGAAAAAAAAAGATTGGGTCAGAGAAAGAAAAAAATTATAATGATTTATGTAATTGGTTTAGGTTCTAATATTCCATCAAAGTATGGCGATAAACTTCAGACATTAAGGTTTGCAATGTTAGAATTAGAAAAAAATAATATAAAAATATTAAAAAAATCATATTTATATTCATCTGCGCCTCAGAATTTCTTATCTGCTGCAGACAATTTTATTAATGCGGCTATCATGGTCGAAACCATTCAGAAGCCACTAATTTTACTAAATTGTCTAAAGAAGATTGAGCGAATGACAGGCCGAAATGCGTACAAGCAAAATACATCAAGAACGTGTGATTTAGATATATTAATGGCAAAACCATTTATTAATTTCTTTATTAAAGACCACATAAATTATTTAGAAATTCCACATCCTAAATTAATAGAGAGAGATTTTGTATTAAGGCCAATGAGTGATATATGTCCTAACTGGGTGCACGTTAAAAAAAACAGTACAATTATGAGTCTTGCAAAAAGCTTAGGATCTAGCAGTAAGCTATATAAGCTCAAGGAATATCTTTGATCGGGGAATTATTTAATACTTCACTTCATGAATAATGTATGATTAAAAGTGCATTATGAGCAAAATCGAACTGCTAGATAGATCTAAAAAAAGTAGTTTTGGCTTGAATTCAAAGCTAATCGAAGAGGCTTATCAATTTGCTCTTGAATCGCATAAAAGCCAAAAAAGATATTCAGGCGATCCATATATTTCTCACCCAGTAGCAGTAGCTGATATTTTGTTAAATTTAAAATTAGATACATCAACTATAATCACAGGCTTATTGCATGATACTTTAGAAGATACTCTCGCAACTGAGCATGAAATTAAAGAAAAGTTTGGAGATGAAGTAGCTGTTTTAGTAAATGGTGTGACAAAGCTATCAAAAATTGAAACTTATACTGAAAATAAATTTCAGGCTGAAAACTTTCGAAAACTTATTCTAGCAATGTCAAAAGATATAAGAGTATTGCTCGTAAAGTTAGCAGACCGTTTGCACAACATGAGAACTATCCAATTTATTCCTCAAGAAAAAAGAAGACACAGAATAGCATCTGAAACACTTGAAATCTATGCTCCATTAGCTGGAAGATTAGGCATGCACGAATTTAAGGATGAGTTGGAAGATTTATCATTTCAAATTTTAAATCCATCAGCTTATTCATCTTTATCAACTCGTATAGAGTATTTAAAGAAAGATAAATCAAATCTTACCGATAAGATCAAATCACGAATTGGAGAATTATTAAGCAAAAACCAAATTGGCTATGAAATAATTGGACGCGAAAAAAAGTTATACTCTGTTTGGAATAAAATGCAAAATAAGCAAATCGCGTTTAGGCAACTTTCAGATATTTTTGCCTTCAGAATTGTTACCAAAAGCATTGATGATTGCTATCGAATTTTGGGAATAATACATAATCGCTGGTCTGCAGTTCCTGGTTCTTTTAAAGACTATATTTCTACACCTAAAATAAATAATTATCAGTCAATTCATTCAACAATTGTAGGCCCCGAAAGACAACGTGTTGAGCTGCAAATTAGAACTACAGAAATGGATGTTGTAGCTGATAAAGGCATCGCTGCGCATTGGAGTTATAAAGAAAATTATAACCTAATTGATAATTCCTCATCAGACCCTGTAAATGTGACTTGGTTGAGAGATCTAGTCGAAATACTCGATAGTGGCGGATCATCTGAGGAGTTAATGGAAGCAACTAAATTAGAAATGTTTCAAGATCAGGTATTTTGTTTCACGCCAAAAGGAGATCTAATTCATCTTCCTTCAAATTCAAATTCAATTGATTTTGCATATGCATTGCACTCAGAAATTGGGAATAGGTGTGTGGGATGTAAGATTAATGGTAAACCAAAGCCATTATATACGAAATTACAAAATGGAGATGAAATTGAAATTTTAACATCTAAAAATCCATCTCCATCAGAAACCTGGGAAAATATTGTTACGACTGCAAAAGCTCAATCATCAATAAAAAGATTTTTTAAGAAACAGGAAAAAGATGAGTTTGTTACTTTAGGAATGAAAATCTTACAAAAAATTTTAAAAAAGGATGCAGATATATCTATTGCAGAGCTGGAGGGTTATTCAAAGAAATTCAATAGAAAAAACCCCGACGATTTTTTAATTTCCATTGGAAAGGGCAATATTAGACCCAGAGAACTTGAAAAGATAAAATCAAAATCACGTCTATCATTTTTCTCTCGATATAGAAAAACGAATTCACTGGATAAAACTCCCCTCGAAATAAGTGATTTTCAACCAGGTGTAGCAATTCATTTTGCTGAGTGTTGTTTCCCCTTACCACATGAAAATATTATAGGAATTACATCTGAAGATTCAGGTATTTTCATTCATTCAAATCAATGCAATGCAATCGATAAAGAATATAAAAAAGAAGATTGGATTTCAGCATCCTGGAAAGACGTTGATCCAGAGCAATTTTTTTCTTCCAGAATTAAAGTTTCTGTGAAAAACGAACCAGGGTCACTTGGAACTCTCGCTACTATTGTTGGAGCTGAAAAAGGAAATATTACACATTTGAATATATCAGAAAAGGGTGAAGACTTTTTTGATATGATTTTTGTAATTGACGTACATGACTTAGTGCATCTTAATAAAATAATAAATGTTCTTGCTGAAGTAGAGAATGTGAGTTCAGTAAATAGATTTTTGCTAGACTTATGAAAAATGAAAAAGAAATAATTAGTTTTTTTGAAAAGTCTGGAGCTCTACAACATGGTCACTTTATTCTTTCGTCAGGAAAAAGATCTAAAATGTATTTTCAATGTTCAAAGCTATTTGTGAATCCCAACGATGGCCTAACTGTTTGTGAGGAACTTAAAAATAAAATTCTCAAAAAGATAGAGACTAAAATTGATTGTATAGTTTCACCTGCTTTAGGAGGGGTTTTAGTCGGATATCAACTTGCCCAAACTTTAGGGTGTGATTTCATATTCTATGAGCGGTCTGAAAATGAATTTGAATTAAGAAGGGGTTTTGATTTAAAAAAAGGAAGCAATATCTTATTCGTTGAAGATGTAATAACTACTGGCAAATCTACGAAAGAGTGTCTTGATAAAATAAATTTACTGGAAGTAAACTTAAAAGGAATAGCATCAATAGTTGACAGAACTACAGAAGAAGTATTTGAAAATTTTGATATTATATCACTGTTAAAGCTTGATATCCCAATATTCGAACCCGAAAACCTTCCTAAAGAACTAGCCAATATTCCAGCAATTAAACCAGGAAGCAGAAAATTTTGATATTATGAATTTGCCAAGGTTAGGAGTAAACATTGATCATGTTGCGACTTTAAGAAATGCAAGGGGAGAGAATTATCCAAGTCCTGTTAAAGCTGCAAAAATATGTGAAGAATTTGGTGCCGATGGCATTACAGCTCATCTTCGCGAGGATAGAAGGCATATAAAAGATGAAGATATTTTCGAACTTAAAGCAAATATATCATTGCCATTAAACTTTGAAATGGCCCCAACACTAGAAATGCTTGACATAGCATTAAAAGTAAAGCCAAACGCATGTTGTATTGTTCCTGAGAAGCGAGAAGAAGTAACCACAGAGGGTGGCATCGATGTCAAAAAAAATCATAATTTACTTCATACTATCATTCCAAAACTAAAACAGAGCGGTATAAAAGTGTCTTTGTTTGTTGACGCTGATGAAGAGCAAATTATTGCATCAAAAGACATTCAAGCCGATATTGTAGAAATTCACGCAGGAGAGTTTTGTAGAAAAATAGAAAATTCTCACGATTTTGAAGATAATTTAGAAAGAATAAAAAAGGCCTCTCAATTAGCTGACAATTTAGGATTAGAAGTACATATAGGTCATGGGATTACTTTTGACTCAATAGTTGAATTGGCAAAAATACCTGAAGTAAAGGAATTTAATATTGGCCATTTTATAATAGCCGAAGCTATATTTTCTGGATTAGGGAAAACTGTTAGTAAACTAAAAGTTCTTATAAAAGAAAATAGAGGCGCATAAATGAAAGGCATTGGTTCAGATTTAATTGATATACGCAGAATAGACAAAACTATAGCCAGATTTGGTGATCGGTTTAAGAAGAGAATATTTACAGATAATGAAATTAAAAAGTGTGAAAAAAGAAAACAAACTGTCTCCTGTTACGCAAAGAGATTTGCAGCAAAAGAAGCTGCAGCTAAGGCACTAGGCACTGGTTTCCGTAAAGGTGTCTATTGGCGAGATTTAGAGATTGTAAATGAACCATCGGGCAAACCAACTCTTAAATTTCATGGCAAATCTAAATTACATTTACTAAATTTAGTTTCAGACAATGATTATATCATCAATTTGTCAATTACTGACGAATTTCCATATGCACAAGCAATTGTAACTATTAACTAATACTATGAGTAATAAAAAAATAAATTCATCTTGGATCAAATCTAATTTGTTAACACTTTTTTATGCACTTGTAATTGCATTGATTATTAGAACCTTTTTAATACAGCCATTTTTTATACCTTCCTCGTCAATGGAGCCAAATTTATTAGTTGGCGACAGACTTTTTGCTTCAAAATTTGATTACGGTTACAGTAAGCATTCATTTCCTTTTAGTTTAGGTCCTATATCCAATCGAATATTTTCAAATATTCCTGACAGAGGTGACGTGATAATATTCAAGCCTCCACATACAAATTTAGATTATATTAAAAGATTGATCGGACTACCAGGGGATCGAATTGAAGTTCAAAATGGCAATTTGATTATTAACAGTAACTCACTTGAGTATGAAAATATCCGCGAGGATTCAAAAGTTCTTAAAAATGGAAGAGTTATAAAAATAAATGTTTTAAAAGAAACTTTGCCAAATGGTATTTCCTACGAAATTTATAATTATTTAGATGGATCTCCTGGTGACAACACAAAGGAATTCGTAGTGCCAGAAAACCATTATTTTTTTATGGGTGATAATAGAGACAATTCAAATGATAGCAGGTTTTGGGGTACAGTTGAATTCAACAGGTTAGTTGGCAAGGCTCAAATAATTTTTTTTTCAACAGAAGATGGATCAACTATTCTTGAATTTTGGAAATGGCCATTTGATATCCAATTTAATAGATTGCTGAAATTAATAAATTAATTGAGCAATGGAAAAAGATTTATCATTACTTGAAAAAAAAATTAAATATAAATTTAAAGATATCAGTCTACTTAAACTAGCTTTGACTCATTCAAGCTTTGAAAAAACTCTTAATAATGAGAATCTTGAGTTTTTAGGTGATCGCGTGTTGGGTTTAGTGATAGCTGAAAAACTAATTAAAGATTACCCTAGTGCCGATGAAGGTTCTTTAGATAAAATGCTTAGTAGTTTAGTTAATAGGAATACATGTTTTATGGTTGCCAATAATCTAACATTAGGTGATTTCATATTGCTGGGGAGTACAGAAAGATCATCTTTAGGTAATAAAAAGAAGAGTATCTTATCTAATGCTTGTGAGTCAATTCTCGGTGCTGTATATCAAGATTCAGATTTCGTCATAGTAAAGAAGTTGATTCTAGAACTATGGCGTGAGCATATTCATAATATTGATCAAAATTTAATTGATCCAAAATCTTTTTTGCAAGAATGGACATTAAAGAAATATAAAAAACTTCCAGAATATAAGACTTTATCTAAAGAAGGTCCTGATCATGAGCCAATTTTTGAAATTGAATTAAAATTTATGAATTATAAAAAAGCCTTTAGTAAAGCTAGATCGATAAAAGAAGCAGAAAAACTTGCAGCTGAGTCATTTATTCAATTAAATAAAATTATTCAATAAATGAAAAGTGGGAATATAGTTTTAATAGGTCCTACGAATTCAGGAAAGTCAACTTTAGTAAATTCGATTATGGGACGAAGAGTAACATTGGTTTCTAGAAAGAAACAATCAACTACATTCAACCAAAAATTAACAAAAAATATATCGGAGTTCGAATATATTTTACAGGATACACCTGGGACTTTTGCATCTATGAAAAAAATAAGCAACAAAGTTGTATCTTCTCCATTTGCGGAAATAGACAATGCAGTGATTATTTATTTAGTGCTAGATACATCAAAAAAAACAAAAACAGAATTTAAAAGAATTCAATCATCTTTGAAAGATAAAATTATAGATCAAAAAGTTTTCCTTGTACTAAATAAAATAGATAAATGCAACGATGAAGATGTCTTAAAAAGTATTAATTTTTACTCAAAGGAAAATTTAATTCATGAAATTTTTCCTGTATCAAGTATTAATGGTGATGGAGTTTCAAGATTGCTAGAAAGATCTAATAAATATCTCAAAATTAAAGAATCTAAATATCAATCTAAAGATAACGTTCAGATCAAGAAAGAACTTTTTTATTCAGAGGTTACAAGGGAGAAAATATTAGACAAAGTACATAAAGAGATACCTTACCAATGTGATGTTATCACAGATAAAGTCGAAAATAGAAAGAATGAAATCAAAATATTTCAAACTATAGAAGTAAGAAGAAGATCACATAAAAGTATTGTCATTGGTAAGCAAGGATCGTTGTTAAAAGAAATAGGATCATCGTCAAGAAAAGAAATAGCTAAACATGAAAATAAAAAAATTCATTTATTTTTATTTGTAAAAATTGTTAGCGAAAAAAAACTATGAGGTGGTCTGGAAATGGCTTTATTTTGGGATTCAGTAAATATAATGAAAAATCATATATACTTGAAATATTTACACATGAGCATGGAAGACATAAAGGTTTAATACGAGGAATTCATTCAAAGAATCTTAGAGCCACAATTGAGCCAGGAAATGAGGTGCATGTTAATTGGTCAGGTAGATTAGAAAGTCACTTAGGTAATTTTACAATAGAGCCTATAAAGATGTGGTCTTCATATATTTTAAATCAAAGAGCGAAGCTTCTTGCAGTTACAACAATTTGTTCGATGATAATCTCAACTATGGCTGAGAAGCAGCAAAATACACTTTTATATGAAAAAACATTAAAACTTATAAAAGATATATCTCGTGGAGAAAAGGATTGGATAAAAAATTATATATTTTGGGAATTGGATCTTTTATCAGAAATTGGCTATGGTCTTGATTTATCTGAATGTGCTGTAACAGCGCGAAGAGATAAACTAAAATACGTTTCTCCTAGTAGTGGTAGAGCTGTAACAATGGAAGGCGCTGGCAGCTTTAAAGACAAATTATTTTTAATGCCAGAATTTTTTGTTGATAGCTCAATTGATCTTACCTTAGCAGATATTAAAAATGCCTTGGTACTTACAGAATATTTTTTCTTAAAACGTTTTTATGAACCGAATAATCTAAACTTTCCTAAAAGCAGGAATCATTTAAAGAATATACTTATAAATGAAGATAAAAAATATTAATTTTACTGAAGCCTTGGAGGAGAAATACCTTGCTTATGCTTTATCAACAATTACTCATCGAGCTCTTCCAGATATAAGGGATGGCTTAAAACCGGTTCATAGAAGGCTTCTCTATGCCATGTATCAGTTGAGATTAAGTTCTAATTCAGGCTATAAAAAATCAGCAAGAATAGTGGGAGATGTAATTGGTAAATTTCATCCTCACGGTGATCAATCTGTATATGAAGCTCTCGTTCGTTTAGCTCAGGATTTCTCAACTCGCTATCCATTAGTTGATGGACAAGGCAACTTTGGCAACATTGATGGCGATAATGCAGCGGCAATGAGATATACAGAAGCAAGACTAACAGCGCTAGCTGAATTAATGATTCAAGATATATCGGAGGAAACGATTGATTATATTAGTACTTATGACGGAGTAGACTTAGAGCCAATAGTATTACCGTCATATTTTCCTAATCTTTTAGCAAATGGAAGTTCAGGCATAGCAGTGGGCATGGCAACAAATATTCCGCCACACAATATAATAGAATTA
>CACHLP010000025.1 GCA_902580665.1 uncultured Pelagibacteraceae bacterium
TTGGCATCCATAAAGCAGGGCAGATTTTTTGCAATTCAGGCTCTATTAAGTATTTCATATTTAAGTTCTGCTGTGTCATTGAAATTGACTCAACTCCACCACCTATTGCAACTTTGATACCGTCAACAATAATCCTTTGAGCTGCAACAGCAATACTTTGAAGTCCTGATGAGCAAAATCTATTGATTGTAGTTCCAGGAACAGTAACAGGGCATCCGCCAGCTATTGCTACATTTCTTCCAATGTTATGACCAGTTGCAGCTTCAGGTTGTCCACAACCAAATATAATATCTTCTACCTCACCAGATTCTATTCCTGCTCTTTCAATTGCGTGCTTTACAGTGTGGCCACCCATCGTAATTCCATGAGTTTTATTAAATCCACCACGCATGGCTTTTGCTAAACCAGTTCTGGCAGTTGATATTATTGCAGCTTCTCTCATACGATTATTTCCCTGAAAATATTAAAAAACGTAACATAAACTTTTTATATGAAAAAAAAAGTTAAAATTTAATATATCTAAAGACGCTTAAAATAGCCTCATATTTTGGCATATATATTTCTTTATTATGCTTGACCAGATTAAATTACGAGGCTAAAAATTCGCATTCTACATAACACACGGTTCTAAAATGGTAATGCTTAAAACAGAAATGTCTCTTCCTAATTGGGTTCCTGAAGGTTATAAAAAACTCGGGTGGCATGCAGGTTTTGATGTACTCATTGGGCCAATGTATTTCAAAAAAGAAGATGACGGAAACTTTAAATTTATTACAAAAATTTTAGATAAGCACTTAAATGCTCATGGAATTGCACATGGTGGTTACTCAATGTCATTAGCAGATATTTTTTTAGGCTCAATGGTGTTTACTGCGTGTGGAAAGAAACCTTGCAGTACTATCTCTTTAAATTGTAATTTTGTAAGCCCAGGTCTTCAAGATGACATTATTGAGTGTGACGGGAAAGTTACCAAAACAACAAAATCTCTTGTATTTGTAGAAGGAAACTTGATTTCAAAAGATAAAATTATTTTGTCAGCTTCAGGTATCTGGAAAATACTTAATCAATAATATTTAGTAAATCTCTCTAGGCTTATATAAGTTTTAATATCGGAAAACTTATTATTTCTTAACATTTTTTTTATTTCGCTTACTGAGAAAATTTTTGTTTCTAAGACCTCGTCATCATCAAAATTTGTTGCTGTTTGTTTATAACAATGTGTTAAATATGAATGAATAATACAAGTGTTATAAGCTGGGGTAGGAAAGTATTTACCTATTAGTCTCCATTGCTTTCCATGATAACCAGTTTCTTCAATTAATTCACGTTTTGCACATTGTAATGGTTTTTCACCAGGATCAATCGTTCCTGCCGGCACTTCTAACATGATCTTGTCAGCTCCATACCTATACTGCTTAATCAAGATAATATATTTCTTATCTACAATTGGCACTATAGCAGTTATCCCATTGTGGCGAATAACATCTCTTGTGGCCCGTCTACCATTTACCCAAATAACTTCATCTAACTGAAGTTTAAATACACTAGTATCAATACTTTTTTTTGTTTTAATAAATTTTGCTTTTTTCATTTTATTTTTGAAATTGACGCATATTAATAAATTCTACTTTTGAATGATGCTCTTCAATAAGATTAATCAGATCACTTGGTGATATAGAAACTGTTGCAGTATTAACAAGCGGATGAAAATTAACAATATCAAAGTTCATAAATTCCGAGTCAAAGAAGAATTTAACTTTTTTTTCATAATCGTTTAATAATCCAAATGGCGATACAGATCCTGGCTTAATTCCTAAATATTGCATAAGATATTCTTCTCTGGCAAATGATAGTTTCTTTGAGCCTAGCGGAATTGCAGCTTTCTTAAGATCGGCAACAATATCTTCCATAAAGCTAACTAAATAAAAATTATCTTTTTTATCCTTTAAGAAGAGATTCTTTGAATGAGCTCCTACGATCTGACCTCTTAAATTTTTTGAGTCTTCCACTGTAAATAATGGTTTGTGTTCAGTTAATTTAAATCGAATAGATTTCTTATTGAGTAAGTCAATTAAACCTTCTCGATCCATTATTAACTAAACTTTTGAAGATTTTTTTTATACTGCGAATTTGGATATTTACTAATGATTGAAGTGAACTTCTTTTTTGAAATCCAGCCATTTTTTAGGGCAATTAATTCAATTGAGCCCACTAAGGTTTTTTTATTTTTTTGATATCTTTGAACATAATTAGAAGCCTCAAGCATTTCCTCAGCATCGCCTGCATCAAACCATTTTATATCTTTTTTGAGTGAGAACACATTAAGCAGTTGTTTCTCTAAATATGCTAGATGTACGTCAACGATTTCTAACTCTCCTCTTTTTGAAGGTTTAAGTTTTCTAACTGCCGATTTAGATTCGAAGTCATAAAAATATAACCCTGGTATCGTTAAATTACTTTTAGGTTTCTTTGGTTTTTCTGTAATTGATTTGATTTTACCTTTTTTTCCCAGATCAATCACTGCAGATTTTGAGGGATGATTGGTTTTTACAGCTAAGACTGCTGCGCCCGATTTAATGGATTGCACTTGCTTTAGTGTTTTTTGAAAACTGTCTCCAATAAAAAGATTATCCGCCAATGCTAAAGCAAATGGCTGTTGAGATACAAAATTACTAGCAACATTGATTGCATCAGGTATACCTTTCTGTTTCGCCTGGAAAGAATATTTAAAACGCATCCCTAACTGATTACCTGTGCCAAACAGTTTCTTAAAACTCGGCATATCCTGCTTACGTGAAATAAATAATACTTCCCTTATGCCCGCACTCATTAAATTGGACAATGCATAGAAAAGCAATGGCTTATCATATAAAGGCAATAAAGGCTTTGGTGCCGCTTCAGTTGATGGAAAAAGTCGGGTTCCCTTACCTGCGGCAAGAATAATTCCTTTTTTAAATCTCATTTAAATTTTTTTATATCTGATTTACTACTTATCAGATTTACGTTTTAGAAAATTTTTATGTCTTAAGTTTCTATATTCAGGATCTTTTTTTTGCATTTTTGCCATCATGGTGTTCATGACATCTTCTTTATGAAGAGTTGCTGCATTCCATAATGCTACATTTTCTAATCCTTCTTTTACTGAATGGTCTCTAGAGTAATTTAAAACTTCTTTAGTAACCCACATGGCTAAAGGTGTTTTTGAAGCAAGTCTCTCAGCAATTTTAAATGCACTATCCAGCATTTCTTCATGATTTTCATGAAGAGAACTAACAAGTCCTACCTCTTTTGCTCTATCTGCAGAAACTTTTTCTCCCATCATTGTCCATTCTCTCGCAATGCCAGCAGGAATAATTTTAGGTAATCTTTGAATGGTGCCAATGTCTGCAGCAAGTCCAACATTAATTTCTTCTATTAAAAAGAAAGCATCTTTTGTACATAATCTAATATCAGCTGCAGTGATTAAGTCTATTCCTCCACCAATACATCCACCTTGAACTGCTGCTATTACTGGAAACCGAGCTGTTTCCAAACAAGTAGCTGCGTTCTGTAAATAATGTAGCTGTTGTAAGAAGTAACCTCTGCTTCTTCCAAGTTCATTTTCACTCTGGTTTTCAACTACATCATCCTTAAACATATTCAAATCTATGCCAGATGAAAAGTGAGGTCCTGTAGACGAAACAACCAAGGCTCTGATTTCACCACTACTGTCTAATTCTTCAACTTCTTTCGGAAATAAATTCCAAAAATCCTCATTCATTGAGTTTCTTTTCTCAGGCCTGTTAAACCTTATATGAGCTATGGAATTATTTATTTCGACATCAAATGGTTTAGACATATTTTTTACTCGCATTAAATATTTGAACTATATAGACTATATATATATTTAAAACTTACTAAAATACATAAAAAATGCCTATTAATTACGATGAAATAATGTCTATGACATCTGAGAATGTTGAAATTTCTTACTCTGATAAGGATTCAATTCTCTATAGCCTTGGAGTTGGTCTAGGTAATGATCCAATGAATATGGCAGAGTTAAAATATGTTTATGAAAACTCGCAAGTTGCATTACCATCGATGGCAACAAATTTTCAATATCATTCACCTTTACTGCTAAAAGCTAACATAAATTTCATTTTAGTAGTGCATGGTGAGCAAAAACTGTCTTTTACAAATCCCCTGCCTGTATCAGGAGATTTTATTTCTAATGCTAAGGTAATAGGCTGCTATGATAAAGGTGCAGGCAAAGGTGCAATCATAGATGTGGAGACTACAATCAAACTAAAAAAAGATAATACTGAAATCTGTAAACTCGTGAGCACAACATTTGCGAGGGGTGATGGAGGCTTTGGAGGTCCTGAGTCTCCAAAAAGTGAAATATTTAAACCTAAAGGTGATCCAGATATCATTCATGAAATTGTAACAAAGCCAGATCAAGCTCTAATATTTAGGCTCTCAGGCGACTATAATCCGTTGCACTCCGATCCAAATTTTGCAAAGACTGCAGGATTTGAAAAGCCTATTCTTCATGGCATGTGCACTTATGGTATAGCTTGCCGCTCACTCGTAGAAACTTTGTGTGAGGGTGATGCTAAAAGGTTAAAAAAATTTGATTGCCGTTTTTCATCCCCAGTATATCCTGGTGAAACAATCGTTACTGAAATGTGGAAGGACGGCAGCAAAGTTTACTTTCAATCTAAAGTCAAAGAGCGAAACAAAATAGTAATTAAGAATGGAGTAAGTGAAATAATATGATACCAAAAGTTGGAATAGCAGAGGGAAAAGAGCCTTTATTTTATAATAATTCTCATCACGCTTGGAGAGATCAGGTCAGGAAATTTGTCGCTAAAGAAATAGCGCCATTTGTAGAAGAATGGGAAGAAGCAGGAGAATTCCCAAGGGAATTATACAAAAAAGCCGCTGAGGTTGGTCTGATGGGTATGGGTTATGATGAGAAATACGGTGGGACCACAGAAGGTATTGATATATTTCATGGCATTGTAACTGCTGAAGAATTTGCTCAAGGTTGTGGCGGTGTTTCTGCAAGTCTACTTTCACATAACATTGCAATTCCTTTAATTCAATCTCTTGGAACCGAAGAACAAAAAGAAAAATTTATACCCCCCGTTGTGAAAGGAGAAAAAATAGCAGCTCTTGCAATGACCGAGCCTTCAGGCGGCTCTGATGTTGCAAGCTTAAAAACTAAAGCTGTAAGGAAAGATGACCATTTCGTAGTCAATGGTTCAAAAATGTTCATCACAAGTGGAATGAGAGCAGACACTTTTGTTGTTGGAGTAAGAACTGGTGGTGAAGGAGCTTCCGGAATATCGGTACTTGTAGTTGAAAAAGATACGCCTGGCTTTACTCAAACTCCCCTTAAAAAAATGGGCTGGTTAAGCTCTGATACAGCTGTTTTGTATTTTGATGATTGCAAAGTTCCTGTTGAAAATTTAATAGGTGGTGAAAATAGTGGTTGGATTGGTGTGATGAGCAATTTTAGCCAGGAAAGATTGGGTATGGCTGCAGGAATGAATGCTTATTCGCAAATTTGTATTGATGAGGCTGTAGCCTGGGCCAAAGAAAGAAAAACTTTTGGTAAGCCGCTCATCGATAATCAAGTAATCAAACATAAACTTGTTGAAATGAATAGAGTTGTAAGAACATCTCGAGCATGGACTGAATTATTATCATGGAGAGTTATGAATGGGGAAAGTCCTATTGCAGATTTAGCTATGCTAAAAGTTCATGCAAGTAAGGCTATGGAATTGTGTGCACGGGAAGCAATGCAAATACTTGGTGGTGCAGGATACCTGAGAGCAAACAGTGGTCCTGGTAAAGTTGAGAGAATTTACAGAGAAGTAAGAGTTAATGCAATTGGCGGTGGTTCAGAGGAAATTATGTATGACTTAGCTGCGAGACAATTAGGATATAGATCTTAATTAAAACTCAGCTACTTCCATATCCATCATTGATGATTTACCTGCCTGCACTTTTTTAGAATACATTATTAGTTCTGGCATAATTTTTTCTACAAAATAAGTGCCTGTTTTAATCTTGTTCTTGTGAATTGGCTCATTTTTTCCCATTGAGAACTTAGCCATTCTTGCCCACATGTAAGTCATCGAAGATAAAGCCATTAAATTAAGATAATCTGTTGCTGATGATAGAGCATTTTCAGGATCCTGCATTCCGTTTTGCATGAGCCACATAGTTGAAGTTGTGACTTCTTTTAATGCATTTTCTAACGGCTTTATGAAGGTTGCGATTTCATTATTATCTTTATTTTCATTTAAAAAGCTTTGAACTTCTTTTTGGAAGTTTTGTAACATTCTGCCTTTGTGCATTGTGAGTTTTCTTCCCACTAAATCTAATGCTTGAATACCATTAGTGCCTTCATAAATCATAGTAATTCTTACATCTCGTAGGTATTGTTCAAGAGGGTATTCCTGCGTAAAACCGCTACCCCCAAGTACTTGAAGACTTTCAGAACAATTCATGAAACCTTTTTCTGTACAATAAGCTTTTATTATCGGCGTCATTAAAGCCGCAAAATCGTCAGCATCCTGTCTCACTTGCTCATCAGGATGATCTTCTGCGAGATCAATTTTCATAGCAGTGTATATACAAAGTGCTCTCATTGCTTCAGTAGTTGATTTAACATTCATCAGCATTCGTCTAACATCAGGGTGAACAAGGATGCTGTCTGCTTTACTGTCTGGATCTTGTTTCTCTTTGACTACTGATCTCATCTGCTTTCGTTCTTTTGCAAACTCTAATGCATTTTGATAAGAAATTTCAGACATTGCTATGGCTTGTAAACCAACTTTTAGCCTAGCATCGTTCATCATTAAGAACATTGCTTCCATACCTTTATTTTCTTCACCTACAAGCCATCCTTTAGCATTATCTAGATTCATAACGCAAGTTGGTGATGAGTTAATACCCAGTTTATGTTCTAAGCCACCACAAAAAATAGGATTCCTTGAATTATCATCTAATCTCTTTGGAACTAAAAATAAACTAATCCCTTTTATTCCTGCTGGCGCGTCAGGTGTGCGAGCTAAAACAAGATGAATTATATTTTCTGTAAGGTCATGTTCACCGAATGAAATCCAGATCTTTTGACCATTTAGTTCATAATGATTATCAACTGGTTTTGCTGTTGTTTTGATTAAACCTAAATCAGTTCCACATTGTGGCTCGGTAAGACACATAGTTCCCATCCACTCACCAGAGGTCATGTTTGGCAAATACTTATCTTTCAACTCTTCAGTAGCCTTTTTAAGTATTGTTTTCATTGCGCCATGGCTAAGTCCTGGACCCATATAAAATGCCATGTTAGATGCGATCCCGACTTCTCCGGCGAGTATAGCTGTTGTAAATGGAGCTCCACCTCCTCCATATTGAGTTGGCATCGTAGCCCCTACATAACCAGAGTCCTTTACAACCTGGTAAATTTTTTTAAATGCTTCAGGTGTATGAACTTCTGGGCCTTCTGGACCATCTGGAAGATATTTAAGACCTTCGCGATCACCAATTTTGTTACTATCGACGACTTCTAATTCGTTCAGACGGCCAATCTCACCAACAACACTCATCAGCGTATCAGAGTCATAATCCTTAAATTTATCTATACCTGCAATGACCTCATCATAATTGAGCATGGCAAGATTATATTTGAAATCTTCTATTGGACTTTTATACGACATAGGTTTATGAATAATTATTGTAATTTAATTTAATATATAACCATTGTCTTATAAATTGCAAATTTCTAATTTTGCTGAAGATGTCTCAGGGAAAAGTCTGAAAAGTGTGAAAGTATGAGTATTTATCTGCCAATTGCAGAGCTCTCAGTTAATATAATCTTGCTACTATCAATAGGTGGCGTAGTTGGTTTTTTGTCAGGTATGTTTGGTTTAGGTGGAGGATTTTTAATGACCCCTATCCTGATATTTATGGGTATTCCGACAAATGTAGCTGTAGCAACATCAGCTAATCAAATCGTCGCTTCATCAATTTCTGGAACAATTGGTTACTGGCGACAAGGCTTAGTTGACTTCAAAATGGGTGGCGTCTTGCTGATAGGCTCATTCTTTGGATCAATATTAGGCGTGTGGATTTTTAGTAGATTAGTAGTCCTCGGGCAAATTGATACTGTCATATCAATTCTATATTTTGCTCTTCTTACTTCAATTGGTCTAATTATGCTCATTGAAAGTTCTCAAGTCATTAGGGATAGAGTAAGAAGAAAAACAGTAAAGAGAAAAATTCATTATCATAACTGGACACATAAATTACCGTTCAAAATGAAATTCTATAAATCTAAATTATATATTAGCGCAATACCTCCTGTCATCATTGGATTCGTTATTGGCATTTTGTCTGCGACAATGGGTATTGGTGGTACATTCATATTAATCCCTGCCATGATTTATTTTCTTAGAATGCCAACATCAAAGGTAATCGGAACATCATTATTTCAAATTATATTTGTTACTGCCCTTGTAACATTACTCCATGCAACAACTACATTTGCTGTCGATGCAGTTTTAGCATTCTTTCTTATAATCGCCTCTGTTATTGGCGCACAATTAGGAGTGTTAGCTGCTAATAAATTAAGAGGTGAAGAAATTAGAGCGCTTCTTGCAATTATTGTATTGGGTGTTGCAACTAAAATAGCACTCGACTTACTAGTGGAACCAAACGAGATTTTTAATATTTCTGTCATAAGGTCTTTGTTCTAACATGAATTTTAAAATATTTTTATTAACTAAATTATTTGTATTATTTTTAATTTCGTCAGCCTCAGCGCTTGTAATTGGATCTGATGAGGAAGAAATATACATTGATGCCAATTTTTCAGGAAAAAACCTTCTTGTATTTGGAGCATTTTATTCAGATCCCTCGCAAGCAAGAGATGATAAGAGTGATATTCTTATTGAAGTAGTTGGTCCATCAGAGGATGTAGTTATAAGGAAGAAAGAGTCTTTCTTTGGTTTCTGGCTGAATTCAAAAAGTGTTGGGTTTAATGATGTTCCAGGATTTTATTATCTATCAAGTACAAATGAGATAACCAATGAATTTTTAAATGAAAACAATATTGGCCTATTAAATAAAAAAGACACTCAGCTTATAGACTGGAGTGCATTAAATATTGATTGGGGAAATGTCAAAAATCAAAAAGAAAAAGACACTTTTTATGCTGCACTAATAAGAACAAAAGAGAGTGAAGATGTGTACAGAAAGGTCAATGGAGAAATTCAAATAATTGATGGAAATTTATTTAGATCTTATATTGAGATACCCAATACTGTTCCTGTCGGCCAATACAAGGTTAATTTGTATTTGATTATAGATAATAAAATTTCGAATGAATATTCTTATAATTTTATGGTAACCAGAGTGGGTATTGAAGAAGCAATCTATTCCTTTTCAAAAAACTATCCTTTAATTTACGGATTGATTTCTCTTCTAATAGCTATAATTATAGGCTTAAGCGGTGCAGAAGTATTCAAAAGATTTAGAAAAATTTAATGACAGAAATATCATATTTTTACGTTGTCCTAGCAGGACTACTCAGTTTTTTGTCACCCTGTGTATTACCTATTGTGCCTGGTTATTTATGTTTTTTAGCGGGTACAAGCTTAGACAAGATTGCCTCGGGTGAGGACGCTTCAAAAGAAAGGAATGTATTTTATTTTGCGTTAAGTTTTGTTTTCGGATTTTCTACTGTGTTCATTTTATTGGGCGCGTCAGCGACTTTATTAAGCAACCTAATTTATGAGTACCTAGATATATTGAGAGTTGTTGGTGGAATTATTATCATCATTTTTGGTATTCATTTTATGCAAATTATCCAACTTCCATTCCTAAATAGAGATACAAGGTACCAAATTGAAAGCTATAGACCTGGAATAGTTGGATCTTACGTAATTGGACTCTCGTTTGCCTTTGGATGGACGCCTTGTATAGGGCCAATTTTAGGCAGTGTATTATCAATCGCGGCAAGTTCAGAAACCGTTACTTATGGGATTGTTCTTCTAATGCTCTACTCGGCTGGCCTTGGTATTCCATTTCTACTCGCTGCATATGCTATTAATGGCTTCATGAGATTTTTATCAAAAATAAGAAATTATGTTAGGGCTATAGAAATTTTTACTGGTGTATTACTTATAATATTTGGTATTCTCATATTAACTAATAGAATTCAAGAATTGGCATTCTTTTTTATAAAGTATTTTCCATTCTTAACACAATTTGGATAAAGGAGTAAATATGTTTCAAAAAGATTTATTAAAAGAAAAAAGAATTTTGATTTCTGGTGGCGGGTCTGGCCTTGGAAAGGCAATGGCTTCAAGATATTTAGAGCTTGGAGCAGATATCTATATTTGCGGCAGAAGAAAATCAGTTTTAGATGAAACTGCAAAAGAATTAATGGATTTACACGGTGGATCTGTGAAAGCTATTTCATGTGATATTAAAGTCCCTGAGGCCATCGAGGATATGGTTAATGAAATTTGGAGTGAAGGGCCTCTTACAGGACTACTAA
>CACHLP010000026.1 GCA_902580665.1 uncultured Pelagibacteraceae bacterium
GTGGATGGTGGTGAGGCGGGAGTAGGGTTTGGATCAATTTTTCTGAGAAATAAAAGTGTACAAAGTGATAAAAGAAAAGCTGCAATTGCATTACATGAATTACTTCATACCCAAGGAATGGGTACTAATTGTATGCCTTGGATTAAGTCTTCAAATCTGAAAAGCCATAGCAGCCATTTAAAAAATCAAAATCAGAGAACGATGTTAAATTCTGTAAGTCCTGGTATGCCCAGAATAGGAAAGATTTATGCTCATGATATTGATAAGTGCCCACAATTTATGGACTCAGTTTACTTAACGCCGACAAGGGAAGATCCATATGACCCTTATAAGGTCTTTTGTTTATTTGAACTTGGAAAATATAAACATCCAAACTATTTACACATTATAAATCAACTAAAAGAGTCAGGAAAATATAAATGGAAATTAAGATTCGCTTCAAGTTGTAGCACTCGAGATATGAGTAAAGATAGTAAAGGTTATTTTCTATTTGGCGTTGATGGTAATATATTAAAAAAAATTAATTATTAATTGATAATAATTTTATTGACTAAATTTGTTTATAAAAAAATTCTAACAAAGTATGACTAAATCTTATTTTTTAATGAAGTCTGAACCAGAAACCTGGTCTTGGGAACAGCAAGTTAAGGCTGGTGCAAAAGGCGAAGGATGGGATGGCGTGAGAAATTATCAAGCATCTAACAACATGAAAAAAATGAGGAAGGGAGATCTTTGTTTTTTTTATCATTCAGTAAAAGAACGTGATGTTGTGGGCATTGTCAAGGTTGTTAAAGAATATCACCCTGATCCGACCGATAAGTCCAAACGCTTTGGTATGGTGAGTGTAAGCGCAGTCAAAGCGCTAAAAAAAAGAGTTAATCTCGATCAAATAAAAAGTGACAAAAGACTTAATCATCTCGCATTAGTGAAACAATCACGCTTATCAGTAATGCCCATCGACAAGAAGTCCTGGACTATTATTTGCAATCTAGGGGGTATCAAATAAGATATTTGGTCTATGAGCGATAATGAAAAATTTGACGTCAGCGCTGATTGGTCTGCCAACGCCCAGATAAATTTAGATAAATATAATGAGTGGTATAAAACATCATTCAACAATAATGAAGATTTTTGGAACGAGCACGGTAAACGTATAGAATGGATGAAGCCATATTCAAAAGTGAAAAATGTTTCATTTAATAAAGATAATTTTTCAATCAAATGGTACGAAGATGGCACACTTAATGCGTCCACCAATTGCATCGATCGACATTTAAAAGATAAAGGGGATCAAACAGCCATCATTTGGGAAGGTGATGATCCAAAAGATTCAAAACACATTACTTATAATGAACTTCATAAAGAAGTTTCAAAATTATCTAATGGCATGAAGTCTCTTGGTGTAAAAAAAGGTGACCGCGTAACCATCTATATGCCAATGATTCCTGAAGCAGCATACGCCATGCTTGCCTGCACACGCATTGGCGCCATTCATTCAGTTGTCTTTGGGGGGTTTTCCCCTGACTCACTTGCAGGACGCATCAGTGATTGTAAATCAGATATTGTAATCACGGCTGATGAAGGGTTAAGAGGTGGCAAACCAATTCCGTTAAAAAAGAATACAGACGATGCCATCAACATCTCGGGTGGTGTGAGACATTGCATTGTTGTCAAGCGCACAGGTGGTGCAATCAATTGGCATGATAACCGCGATGTTTGGTATCATGAATTATTAAGTGACGCATCAGATGACTGTCCGCCAGAAGAAATGAGTGCAGAGGATCCTTTATTTATTCTCTATACATCGGGCTCCACAGGAAAACCAAAAGGAGTGATGCACACTACTGGGGGTTACATGGTATATGCGTCCATGACACATCAATATGTATTTGATTACAAGCCAGGTGACGTTTATTGGTGCACGGCTGATGTGGGTTGGGTCACAGGACATAGTTACATTGTATATGGACCACTAGCTAATGGTGCAATTACTGTGATGTTTGAAGGGGTGCCTAATTATCCAAGTGCGTCTCGTTTCTGGGAAGTGGTTGATAAACATAAAGTCAATATTTTCTATACAGCGCCTACCGCTATTCGTGCACTCATGCGTGAAGGTGAAGGACCGGTAACAAAAACAAGTCGGTCTTCACTTAAATTACTCGGTACTGTGGGTGAGCCAATCAATCCAGAAGCCTGGATGTGGTATTATAATGTCGTTGGTGAAAAAAAATGTCCCATCGTCGATACATGGTGGCAAACAGAAACTGGGGGCATCTTAATTTCACCTCTTCCTGGTGCTATTGCTCAAAAACCAGGCTCAGCAACGAAGCCTTTCTTTGGTATCCAGCCTGAGATCATGGATGCTGAAGGAAATATATTAGAAGGCGCTTGTGAAGGATCATTGTGTCTTGCAGATTCATGGCCTGGACAAATGAGAACCGTATACGGCGATCACGAAAGATTTATTGAAACTTATTTTTCTCAATTTGATGGAAAGTATTTCACCGGTGATGGGTGCAAGCGTGATGAAGATGGTTACTATTGGATCACCGGACGTGTTGATGATGTGATTAATGTATCTGGTCACCGCATGGGAACAGCCGAGGTTGAGTCGGCACTGGTCGCACATCCAAAGGTCAGTGAAGCAGCGGTTGTTGGTTATCCTCATGACATTAAAGGTCAGGGAATTTATGCTTACGTAACCTTAAACGCGGGTGAGGAAACATCTGATGAATTATATAAAGAGTTGGTTGCTTGGGTTCGAAAAGAAATAGGACCCATTGCTTCACCTGATCTTATTCAATGGGCACCCGGCCTTCCAAAGACGCGTTCTGGTAAAATCATGCGAAGAATTTTAAGAAAGATCGCAGAAAATGAATACAGCAATCTTGGTGATACCTCTACTTTAGCTGAACCAGCAGTGGTCGATGATCTGATCGACAATCGAATGAACAAGTAATTAACTAATTTCATTAAATCTTTTTTTAAACATATTTTTAACCAACTTCAGACTTGATTTTGAGTCATTCTTTGACTCAACATGAATAAGTCTAATTTTAAACCACAGTACATAAGTCGAAAATCCTATCTAGCGGACTCGACCTTGGTGATTAATCCTTCAAAAACAAAGCCGAAACTTTCTAGAACACCCAAACTTTTATCGAGCTTTGTTATAGCCTCTGGTCTGATTGGACTCATGTTTTTCTCCCTTAATGTTGAGGCCAAAACCATTCGGTATGAATGTACTGATACCAATGTTTTCGGTCTTGGAGAATGTGATCAAATGTTTGAGATAAGTGCCGAAAAGATAGTTGGATAAATTATATCTCTTGTGTAAGCTTGCTCATCATGAGTGATAAAGATCTTATTAAGAGTTTAATAGAAGAACACAAAATGGAACCTCATCCTGAGGGTGGACATTATGTTGAGATTTTTAGGAATGACGATGTCACGCATATATATTTTTTATTAGAAGAACACGAAAACTCTCATTGGCACAGAATAACCAAAACGGAAACGTTACACTTTTACTCTGGTAGTCCTCTTAACGTATACACCTCAAAAGACGGAGTAGAATTTCAGATTGATGAAATAGGGTCTAATAATAATTTTATGTATACTGTCGAAAAAGGTACATGGTTTGCCTTGAAGTCTACTGGGTCATACAGCTTAATTGGTTGTACAGTGGCACCTGCTTTCCAATTTGAAGATTTAGAACTCGCACCAAAAGACTGGAAGCCGTCTACATTTGATCAGCAACTTTAATGTAGCCCTTAAAAAAATGTCTTGATGTTGGGTTTTAACAAATTAATTAATAATAAATGACTAAAAGGAATTTACTCTACATATTGATTACAGGAATAATCATCATTGGCTTGTATTTTATGATGATGCCCGATAACAACAGTACACAGAATAGGGTAGATCTTGTTAATGCGCAGACATCTCCTGCTGTCGTCTCTCTCTATCAAAATAATTGTGCATCCTGTCATGGCAAGAATTTACAAGGTCAAGTTGGGTGGCAAAATCAACTTGATGAAGACGGTCATCGACTTGCACCCCCGTTAAATGGCACAGCTCATACATGGCACCATTCGCCAGAATATTTATACAGAGTCATAAAATATGGCTTCACAAGTTTTGATCCGAATTATGAGGGGAAGATGCTTGGCAACTCAGATCTTTCTGATGAGGAAGTCTGGGAATTGGTATCGTATATGAAAGAAGTATGGCCTAACGAAATCAAAGAAGTTTATGAAAATAGATTTGGGTCATAGAAGACTCCACTTTTAGAAATCTGAGGTAATTCCCTTTTTTTCCCAGTCGCCAAAACGTGTTGGTTCTGGGCCATCAGTGCCGCCTATTTCTTTTTTCTTTTTGGGGAGTTTTGAAGCAGTTTTCTTATCTTCTGTATCCTCAACAACCTCAGTTTTTTTATCGCTCATAATACTTAATTTAATCTTAAATTTTGAGTTATCAAAGCATGAAAAATAGTGGGAAACAAATGGGGTTTCTGTTATACAGAGAAATAATGCTTCTTACACATGTCGGTTAAAATATCACCTTCGATACTAGCATCTGATTTTTCATCATTGGGCGAGGAAGTCGTCAACATCACTAAAGCGGGTGCAGATTATATTCATGTTGATGTGATGGATGGACACTTTGTTCCAAACTTAACCATCGGACCTGACATTGTAAAATCAATCAGAGATAAATCATCGCTGCCTTTTGATGTTCATTTAATGATCGATCCTGTTCAACCATACATTGAAAAATTTGTTGATGCTGGAGCTGATATTGTATCCGTTCATCCCGAAGCCAATGACGATACACAAGCCTGTATTGATAATATAAAATCATTAAACGTGAAAGCAGGACTTGCGATCAATCCTGATACAGAATGGGAAGTAGTAAAACCGTTTATGGATCAACTAGATCTTATTTTGGTTATGAGTGTGCATCCAGGTTTTGGTGGACAAAAATTTATTCCAACTGCACTTGATAAACTTGAAAAGCTTCGAAAAGAAATCGATCAATCGGGTAGAGAAATTGATTTAGAAATTGATGGAGGAATCAATTTTGAAAATATTCAATCGGTCATTGATGCTGGAGCAAATATGATTGTGGCTGGCACCACAACATTCAAAGGTGGTCCAGGTGAATATGCAAATAATATTGAAAAATTAAGAGGCCATTAAATTGGACGTCAAAATAAAAACGGCTCTGATATCTGTTTCAGATAAATCAGGTTTAGAAAACATTGTTCACTCATTACAAGAGCATGGGGTGAAAATAGTTTCAACAGGCGGTACTGCAAAAGCTATTGCTGATATGGGCGTGGAAGTCATGGATGTCTCTAAGCTGACAAGTTTTCCAGAAATGATGGACGGACGTGTAAAGACATTACATCCCAATGTTCATGGGGGGTTGCTTGCTAAGAGAGATGATAAAGGTCATGTTCAATCTCAAAAAGAACATGGTATTGAAGATATTGATTTGGTCATTGTTAATCTTTATCCATTTGAAGAGACCATGAATGCTGAAGAAAATGAGGAAATTTGTATCGAAAATATAGATATTGGCGGACCAGCAATGTTGCGCTCAGCTGCAAAAAATCACAAATTTGTGACAGTAGTTACTGACGTAGACGACTACTCAGATGTGATCAACGAGATGAAGGAAAACAAAGGATCAACAACTTTAGACTTTAGAAAAAGGTTAGCTGCTAAGACATTTTCAATGACAGCTTATTATGATTCTATAATCAGCAACTGGTTTCATCGAGATCAAAGTGATCAGGTTAATAATTTTTCATCAGCAGGTAAATTATCATCAACACTTCGCTACGGAGAAAACCCTCATCAATCAGCAGGACTTTATAAATCATCACAACATCGATCGGGTATTCCTTACGCAACGTTACTGCAAGGAAAAGAACTTAGTTATAATAATATTAACGACTCTGATGCCGCACTGCAATTGATCAGAGAATTTGATCAAAAAATTCCAACTGTTGCGATCATCAAACATGCAAACCCCTGCGGTGTTGCAAGCGCAAATTCGTTAAGTGATGCATACGTAAAAGCATTCTCGTGTGATACCACAAGTGCGTTTGGGGGAATTATTGCTGCTAATCAAATTATTGACGAAGATACTGCAAAAGAAATTATTAAAATATTTACTGAAGTTATTATTGCTCCAGGGATCAGTGATGAAGCAGAGAAGATTTTTAAAACAAAAACTAATTTACGTATTTTAGTTTTACCTTCTATGCATGAGGAAAATACTTCACAAATCTTTAAAAGTATCGAAGGTGGCTTTCTTGTACAGTCAGGTGATATTAAACAAACAGAAAAATCTGATTTTAAGATTGTTACTCAGAAAGAACCAACGAGTGATCAAATGAATGATATGTTGTTTGCTTTTAAAGTCTGTAAGCATGTTAAATCAAATGCAATTATTTATGTAAAAAATCAAAAGACTATTGGTATTGGTGCAGGTCAGATGAGCAGAGTTGACAGTGCCAAAATTGCATCCCAAAAAAATAGTGAAATGGAAAGCTGTGATGAAAATTCTCTTAAAAATTCAGTCGTTGCCTCAGATGCTTTTTTTCCCTTTGCTGACGGTCTCTTAGTAACGATATCATCAGGAGCCACGGCAGTTATTCAACCAGGCGGCTCTATTAAAGATGATGAGGTTATTAAAGCTGCAGAAGATGCTGGCATATCAATGGTATTTACTGGAACAAGACATTTTCGACATTAAAAACTTATTCTCTGGTTTCCTTGACATACATTAAAGCTATTAAGCCGATTATAGTAAAAACAATTATTGCACCCATCCCAATTCTTAAACTTTCATAGTAAGCGGTTAAAAAGGCAATTATCGCTGGCGCCAACCACGAGGTAGCCTTGCCCGCGAAAGCAAACAAGCCAAAAAATTCAGTAATATATTTTCTTGGTGCTATGTTAGACATTAAGGCTCTTGAGGCAGCTTGCGCAGGACCTGAAAATGTTCCAAGAAAAATAACAACTAGGACGTATACAACCTCTCCAATAGACTCGTAAAGACCAAATGTGTATTCATTAACTTTATAAGAATAGGCATCGACTGGAATAACAAAAAATAGTGTGTCTCGAGTTATAGATACTGCCATTACAGCTGTGACCATGAGTCCAACAACAGAAATCATGACAACTCGCTTGGCACCAATTTTATCATTAAACCATCCTCCCAGAATAGCACCGGGGGCAGCAAAAATATTTACAATAATCCCAAGTATAAGTAGCTCTTGAAAACCCCAATCTAAAACTTGCGCTGCATAAATACCTCCAAAAATAAACATTGCATTGAGAGCATCTTGATAAAACATTCGTGCAAATAAAAATGTAATAACATTTTTAAAATCACTTACTTTACGAATTGTATTAAAAAAATTTTGCAGGCCCTGTCTAATTGAATTGATAACTGATATTTGAATAGACTTGACATCAGGTGTAAACATAAAGAATGGGATAATAAATAACACATACCAGAAGGCGCCAATAGGTCCAACTATTCTAATATTTTCAAAAGTTTCTGCATTTAATCCGAACGGTGGAACTTCAGCGTTTACAAAAAAAATTAAAAAAAGAATTAATGCCACCAACCCTCCAAAATAACCGAGGCCGTAACCTAATCCGCTTAGATAACCAACCTTATCTTCTGTTTCGATCGAGGGAAGCATAGCATTGTTAAAGACTTCAGCGAATGCGATTGCTGCGGTTGCAGCAGTCATTGCGATCATTATTAACCAAACACCATTGGGGGCACCAGGGAGAGCGAACCAAAGAAAGCACATTGAAATAACAAATACTATTGAAAAAAACATGATCCAAGGTTTCCGATTACCTCTTAAATCAGCAATAGAACCAAGTATAGGACTTAATAAAGCTACAGACAATCCAGCAATGGTTTGTGTATAGCCCCAAAGCTCTGGACCACGGACGTCATCTGCAATGAATACCTGAGAAAAATAATATGAAAATACAAATGTTGTTATCAATGTATAAAAGGGTTGGTTTGCCCAGTCAAACATTGACCATGAATACCTGGCTAGCGGTGAAGCTCTCATATTTTAACAATATACAAATAAAGTAATTCTGTATGTGAAATATTTATTTTGGCTTAAAAATAAAGTTATTGTTACTAATTTTTGATGAGTCTGATAACTCTATCAATTTTAATTTTTCATTAACAATGAAACATTTATAACCGTGTGAACAAATTTCATAGATTATGTCCATTGGACTTTTTCCTGTGTGCCTTTCTTCAATCTCAATTAACATTACAGGTTTGTGATATTCAAGAAAATTTTTTCCACCTCTAATAATTTCAAGTTCATGTCCTTCGACATCTATTTTGATAAAACCTACTTTATGAAGAAAGTTATACTCATCTAAAGTTGTTTTTTTTATATTTTTTATTGTTTCGTAATTTTTGTTATTTAATTTATTTTCAGAGTGTATTGTGGCAACACCTAATTCATATTTTTGCTCATCATCATAGTCTGCTTCAGCATCTCTAATGGGAACCCTTAGCTCAGCTGTTCCACTGCTTGAGGAAAGAGCAAGGTTTTCAATTTTAACATTTTTCTTATTTTCAAAGGCATTAATTAATTTGTTTTGCAAAAGAGTATTTGCCTCAAAGGAATAGACATACTCGGTCAAATTAGACAGAAAATAAGAATAAACTCCCCTATACACTCCAATATCAATTGATGCTTTATTTCTTTCAACAAGATCAGGTAATAAGGCCAATTCTTTTTCAGTATTTTTATAGAGATATCTTCTGGCTCGTCTTTTTAATAAGTTAGGCTCACCAAGGCCTATAGTTTTTTTTATAAAGTGCTCAATTTTCTTTTGATTAAATAATCTCACAATTTTTGCAATCGTTGTGCATGGAGCGAGTGAAGGGAGTCGAACCCTCGACCTAAACGTTGGCAACGTTTCGCTCTACCACTGAGCTACACTCGCATTAATAAAACGGTTCTAAAGGAAAAAGCCTTGTTTTTCAAGATAAGGGGATTATTTATATATTTAATAATATAGTATAAAGTTCTTACAAATGATTAAATCTACAGATATCGAGCTACTACCCAAGAAAGTTGCAATATTTCCGTTAACTGGAGCTGTACTTTTTCCAGGCACTCAACTGCCTTTAAATATATTTGAGCCTAGGTATGTTCAAATGATTGATAATGCACTAGCCTCACCCGGCCGTGTCATTGGCATGATACAACCTAGCAAGCCTGGTGAAAAAACCTTGAAGAAAGTTGGTTGCATAGGGAGAATATCAACTTTCAATGAAGCAGAAGATAATCGATACTTAATTACTTTGTCTGGAACTATCAGATTTGAAGTTAAAGAAGAATTAAATACAACCACACCTTATCGACAAATTATTCCAAATTACAATAAGTATGAATCTGATTTGAAACCTCAACATGTAGAATCAATAGACCGATCAAAGCTCTTAGCTCTTGTAAAAAAATACCTAGAGATTA
>CACHLP010000027.1 GCA_902580665.1 uncultured Pelagibacteraceae bacterium
TTGTCAGGTGGTGAGTCGCAAAGAATAAGATTAGCATCACAAATAGGATCTGGATTAACTGGAGTATTGTATGTATTAGACGAGCCCTCAATTGGACTTCATCAAAGAGATAATGAAAGATTAATAAAAACTCTAAAAAGGCTTCGCGATCTTGGAAATACTGTAATTGTTGTAGAGCACGATGAGGAGGCAATCACAACAGCTGATCATATTGTTGATCTTGGTCCAGCAGCAGGGGTTAATGGTGGAAAAGTTGTAGCTGAAGGTGATGTAAAGCAAATCAGGAAGAATAAAAATAGTATCACAGGTCAGTATCTATCAGGCAAACTTAAGATTGAAATACCAAAAATAAGAAGGACGGCCCTTAAGGATAAATATTTAAAAATTGTTGATGCAAGTGGAAACAATTTAAAAAATGTTAGCTGCGAAATACCTCTGGGCACACTTACATGCATTACAGGAGTATCAGGAAGCGGAAAATCTACTCTTACAATAAACACTCTATATAAGTCAGTTGCTCAAAGTCTAAATGGATCTAGACACACAGTTGCCAAGCATAAAGAAATAAAAGGTCTAAGTGAATTAGATAAGGTAATAGACATTGACCAATCACCTATTGGAAGAACACCAAGATCTAATCCTGCTACTTATACTGGAGCTTTTACTTTTATCCGGGACTGGTTTACAGGTTTACCTGAATCTAAAGCCAGAGGATACAAGCCCGGCCGATTTTCTTTCAATGTTAAGGGAGGACGTTGTGAAGCGTGTGAAGGTGATGGCGTTATAAAAATTGAAATGCATTTCCTACCTGATGTATATGTCACTTGCGATGAGTGTGAAGGCAAACGATATAATCGAGAAACTCTTGAAATTAAATATAAAGATAAAAGTATAGCTGATATTTTAAGCATGACAGTTGACGAAGGTTGTAAGTTCTTTGAAGCAATACCGATGATCAAAAATAAATTAATAACTCTTCAAAATGTAGGTCTTGGCTATATTAAGATTGGCCAACAGGCCACTACTCTGTCAGGGGGTGAAGCTCAAAGAATCAAGTTATCAAAAGAGCTCTCAAAGAGAGCCACAGGTAAAACTTTATATGTATTAGATGAGCCCACTACAGGACTACATGTTCATGATATCAAAAAACTTTTAGAAGTATTACAAATATTGGTAGAACAAGGAAATACAGTTGTTGTTATTGAACATAACCTAGACGTAATTAAAACGGCTGACTGGATAATAGATTTAGGCCCAGAAGGTGGAGATGGTGGTGGTGAAATTATTGGATCAGGATCGCCCGAAATAATAGCTAAAATAAAGAGAAGTTATACAGGTCAATACTTAAAACAAATCTTAAAATAAAAAATATTTGCCTGAAATAGAATTCGTGTTAAATATCTAGTAATGGCTTCAATATTACAATCTCTTCCAAAGACAGTTCTTGCAGGTTCACTTCTTGCAATAGCTTTGCTTATAATGATTACTGGTCATTATGGTGGATTTGACCAACTCTATTGGGCTTCTTTATCTAGATTTCTTCATGTTATATCGGGGGTTATGTGGATAGGCTTACTCTACTATTTCAATTTTGTTCAAATTCCAAATATGCCAAATATTCCTGACGAACAAAAGCCAGCTATTGGAAAAGTAATAGCTCCTGCCGCATTATTTTGGTTCAGATGGGCAGCTATGGCAACTCTCATTACGGGGCTGACAACTCTAGGCTTGTACTATGGTCATGAAGGATCTGTTAACGCACTAACATTCACCTTGGCGTATGGATTTGATGGCAAGCAACTTACAATCGGTATAGGAATGTGGCTTGCAATAATTATGGCGTACAATGTCTGGATGGTCATCTGGCCTAATCAAAAGAAAGCGCTTGGCATTGTCGAAGTTGATGCCGACACAAAAGCAAAATCTGCTAGAACTGCAATGCTATTTTCAAGAACGAATACTCTATTATCAATACCGATGCTGTTATCGATGGTTGCAGCTCAAAATTTATATTAAATCTAACGAGTTGAGTCGACTGCGGAAGTTGTATTCCATTCTCTCTTTACATCTAAATAGTTTAAAAGTGGTGCAGCTACAAAAATTGATGAATATGTTCCAACCACTACACCCCATATCATTGCAAATGTAAAACCCTTAATAACCTCACCGCCAAAAATAAATAATGATAACAAGGCAAGTAATGTTGTAACAGATGTTACAATTGTACGCGATAATGTCTCATTAATGGAAAGATTTAGTAAATCTATAATATTTTTGGATCTGTGCTTACGTAAGTTTTCTCTGACTCTATCATAAACAACAACGGTATCATTCATTGAGTAACCAACTATTGTAAGAATTGCAGCAATGATTGGAAGATTGAACTCTAACTGGGTGATACTGAAAACACCTATAGTTAAAATTACATCGTGAATTAAGGCAACAACAGCCCCAAGAGAAAATTGCCACTCAAATCTAAACCAAATATAGATAAGCATTGCAAAAACTGCAGCTAATATAGCAATAGCACCTGATTGTATTAATTCACCACTGACTTTTGGCCCAACAACTTCTGTTCTTCTGAAATTTACTTCTGACGAAAGGTATGAGTCTAAGCTGTTTTTCACAATCTCAACTACATTTTGTTGAATTTGGTCACCACCTGATTGCTGTTCAACTCTAATTAATAAATTCTTTTTTGATCCAAATTCCTGAACCTGAACATCACCTAAACTTAAAGTATTGAGATTATCTCTTAGTCCTGCGATTTCTATTTCATTCTCAGTTTCAATTTCGATTAATGTTCCACCCTTAAAATCAATACCAAAGTTTAATCCGCTTACAAAAAAAGTACCAAAAGATAAAACTACTAATATAAATGAAAATATAAAAGTAATGATTCTTGATTTTAAGAAATTAATTTTTGTATTTGCAATATCAATCATTTATTTTCATTCCGACTAATGAAGGCTTAAGGCTTTTTGCATAAATTGAAATCAATAACCTTGTAAAAGTAAATGCTGTAAATACTGAAGTAAAGATTCCAATAGCCAGTGTAATTGAAAATCCTCTTACTGGTCCTGATGCCATGAAAAAAAGTATTACAGCAGCGATTAAAGTCGTAATATTTGCATCTAATATAGTTGAAAGTGCCCTTTTGTATCCATTTTCAACAGCATTAATCATTTTAGATCCACTTCTAATCTCTTCCTTAACTCGCTCAAAGATCAACACGTTAGCATCAACTGCCATACCTATTGTTAAAATAATACCAGCAATACCAGGTAAGGTTAAAGTTGCTTGAAATAATGAGAGAATACCTAGCACCATAAATAAATTTATGATCAACGCTATGTCGGCCAAGAAGCCAAAATATCTATAAACAAACATCATGAATATTATGACTGCTACAAAGCCTATTATAGCTGCATACTGACCTGCCTCAATTGAGTCTGCCCCAAGATCAGGCCCTACTGATCTTTCCTCTAAAATGATTAAGGGAGCTGGCAGTGCCCCCGCTCTAAGGAGTATAGCCAGATCATTTGCTTCTTCTGAGTCAAACCCCCCTGAGATTTGTCCTGATCCTCCTAGAATTGCCTCTCTTATAACCGGAGCGCTAATAACAGTATCATCTAAAATTATTGCAAACGGTTTGCCCACATTTTGTTGAGTAACTCTTCCAAATTTACTTGCACCAAGTCTATCAAATCGAAATGAAACGATTGGTTCATTTGTTTGAGGATCGAAACCAGGCTGAGCATCAACTAAGTTCTCTCCTCCAACCATTACTCTTTTTTTGACAATATATTTGAAACTGTCGTCAGTATCTGATGGTAAAATTTCAGATCCTACGGGTGCTTTCTTTGGATTAAGTGGGTCATAATTAGTAGAGGTGTCTACTAGCTGAAAGGTAAGCTTAGCTGTTTGTCCAAGTAATGCCTTAATTCGATCAGGATCATCAATTCCTGGTAGTTGAATAATAATTCTCGAAGATCCTTGCCTTTGTATAGACGGCTCTCTTGTTCCAAGTTCATCTATTCTTCGGCGAACTATCTCAAGAGATTGAGCAACAGCATTTGAAACAGCTAATTTAATAAATTCGTCTGTAAAGGAGATAGAAACTTGATTTTCATCTCTTGTGATTACTAAGTTAGTTTGATCGCCCATTTGTAATATATTTTGAGAATTACTAACCGATATTTCTAAAATTTCCTTTTGAATTTCAGCAGGGAATTCTTCAACCACGAATTTCAAGTTATCGTCAGTATTCTTAAAATTACTGTATTGAATATTATTTTTCTTTAGCACTCTTCTTACGTCAGAATTTAGATTTTCTAATCTTTCTTTTACAATTTCAACTGTATCAACTTCTAATAATAAATGGGATCCACCTTGCAAATCTAATCCAAGATTAACTTGCTGCTTAGGAATAAAGCTTGGGAAACTATTTAACTGATCTTTACTGAAGAAATTAGGAACGGCGAACATCAAAGCTATAAAGATGACCAATAAGATTGATAAAATCTTAGTATTTGAAAAATAAATCATTAATTAATTATTTATTTAGGAGCGCTCTCTTTGACCACTTCTGCGATTGTTGATTTAACTAAAGTAACATTAACTCCCTGTGATATTTCAACCTCGACATCAAATTCACCAACTACCTTAACAACTTTACCTCTTATTCCCCCAGAGCTAACGATCTTGTCGCCTCTCTGCACTCCTGCTACCATCTCTTTATGTTCCTTGGCTCTTCTTTGCTGTGGTCTAATTAACAGGAAATAAAATATCGCAAAAATTAAGAATAGCGGCATTAATTGAATCAGCATCTGTTCCATTACGAATCTCCTTTAAATAATTAAGGCAATATACATACTTAGCATATATATTTGAACTAAATAATTAGTTAATATCTGACTTAATTGATGCTTTTAAGTGATTTAGACTGCTGTGATGGGTCAGATCTAAATGAAACGGGGTAATTGAAATATGCTGATTGGCAATTGCTTCTACATCAGACATAAACCCGTCAACCGCCATATTCAGCGGTGGAAGTGTTAATTTAGCATTTTCTTCAAGGCTTCTTCTAAGTCCAAATCTAAATAAATTATTCTCAACCTCATTTATAATCAAATCATCAGTATCTCTATTGCCTTGAGTTGTAATTTGTATACTTTTCACCTTATCAGATTGGCAATAAGGAAAATTAATGTTCATGAAAACATTACTGTCCCATCCCAGATTAGTTATATCAGTGAGTATATCACTCAAAAAATATTTTGAAGAGTCCCATGAGATTATATTTTTCTTACCCGCTTCGTAATTTTGACTGATTGCAATAGATGGTATTCTTCTTATCAAGCCCTCCATAGCTGCAGCAATAGTTCCAGAATAGGTTACATCCTCTCCAACGTTACATCCACTATTGATCCCTGAAAGAATTAAATCAGGTCTCTTATCTTTTAAAACATGGCTGATGCCAATGGCTATACAATCACTGGGTGTACCATCTATAGAATAAACTTTTTTAGCTTGTTCTTTTAAATTTAATGAGTTTTGAAAAGATAGAGCGTGAGATGCGCCACTCTTTTCATATTCAGGAGCAACGACCCATACATCATCTGAAAACTCTTTTGCAATAGTAGTTAATATTTTTATACCTTCTGCGGAATAACCATCATCATTAGTTATAAGTATTCTTGCATTTTCAAGCTTTACTGATGGCATATGAATATATTTAGTTTGAAATTTTTGTTATTCCACTCATGTAGGGAATTAATACCTCTGGTACATCAATAGAACCATCTTCGTTTTGATAATTTTCCATAATTGCGATTAAAGTTCTCCCTACTGCTAAACCTGACCCATTAAGCGTATGCAGATATTTAATTGTATCATTTTCTTTGTACCTCGAATTCATTCTTCTTGCTTGAAAATCACCACAATTAGAGCAACTAGAAATTTCTCTATATGCGTTTTGCCCTGGAAGCCAAACCTCAATATCATATGTTTTCTGAGCTGAGAAACCCATATCTTGGGTAGATAAAATTACAACTCGATAGTGTAGACCTAATCTTTTTAGCACCTCCTCGGCACAACTCAACATTCTTTCATGTTCATCAGCTGAATTTTCCTCAGATGCTAAACTTACCAGTTCAACTTTGTAGAACTGATGTTGGCGCATTATTCCTCGAGTATCTTTCCCGGCGGCTCCTGCTTCAGATCTGAAACAGGGTGTATGAGAAACATATCGTTTAGGTAGTTCTGCTGCATCCACTACACTCTCTCTTGTCATGTTTGTTAATGGAACTTCAGCTGTTGGTATTAACCAATAATCATCTGTCGTTTTAAATAAGTCATCCTTAAACTTTGGTAGTTGACCTGTTCCAAACGCTGCCTGATCTCTTACTAGAATGGGTACATTAATTTCTTCATACCCGAATTCATTAGTGTGTAAATCAAGCATGAAATTTGCAATAGCTCTCTCAAGTCTTGCTAGCTCACCTTTTTGGATGACAAATCTTGCTCCAGATATTTTTGCGGCTTGATCAAAGCTCATTTTATTAAGATCCTCACCTAAATCAAAATGCTCTTTTGGTGAAAATGAAAATTCTTTCTTTTTGCCTTCGATCTTTATTTCTTTATTAACACTTTCATCTCCAACAGGGACTGAAGCGTCTGGCATGTTTGGCAATGACTCAAGTAAAGAATTTAATTCTTCTTTTGCGATACGTTGGTTATTTTCAATCTCCTGCATTTTATTTTTTATTGAACTAACTTCACTTTTAAGCAATTCAGCTTCGTCTTTCTTGCCATTTGAGGCGTGTTCTCCTATCAATTTAGATTTAGCATTTCTTTCCTCTTGAAGTGCCTGTAATTCACCTATTAAATCTCGATTTTTCTTATCAAGCTCTATTATTAATGAAGAAGACGGCTCATGCTTTCTACTTGCTAAAGCCTCATCAAGCTGCTTTCCATCATCTCTAATTTTCTTAATGTCTAACATCTTATAATTTTATTTATTCTCTCTTTTTTGCTCTATAAATCGTACTGCATATATTGAAATTTCATACAATATTAATATGGGAACACCAAGACCTATTTGTGAAATGGGATCAGGTGGTGTGAGTATCGCTGCAACAGCAAAAACGCCAACGATTACATATTTTCTATTTTTTCTAAGTCCGTTGGAGCTCACAAATCCAACTCTTGCTAATAACGTGAGTAAGACAGGCAATTGAAAACTTAAGCCAAAAGCAAAAATCAGTCTCATAATTAAACTAAGATATTCATTAACTTTAGCTTCTAATTGAATTGGCAATGTTCCCTGGCCTCCAATTGACTCAAATGATAAAAAAAACTTTATAGCAAGAGGCATAATAAAGAAATATACAAGTGAAGCCCCTAAAATGAATAAAATTGGAGTAGCTGCCAAGTAAGGAATAACAACTGTTTTCTCATTTTTATACAAACCTGGTGCAACAAATATCCATATTTGAATTAGTATAAAAGGCAACGCAATAAATAATGATGCAAATAATGCGACCTTTAAATATGTGAAAAATGTTTCATGTAATGCAGTAAAAATAAGTCTTCTTCCTGCTTCCCCTGCAACTGCATCTGCATACGGCTGAACTAAGAAATTGTATATAGAGTCTGCATATATGTACGCAATCACAAACAAAATTGAAATCAAAATGATTGATTTAATTAAGCGGCTTCTTAACTCAATTAAATGCTGAATTAAAGGTTGCTTGGTGTCGTTGAGTGTCTCTTTTTGATCACTCATCTTCAGTCTTTTTATCTTCTGATTTCATGATCGTTTCATTTATTGAGTCACGCATTTCATCAGTAAAATTTTTAGGACTTGCATTCTCAACTGATGACTTAATGTCATCAACACCAGCCTCAGAGGCAATTTGATTAACACTTGATTTAAACTCTTTAGAAAAGTTTCTGATTTTACCCCACCATCTTCCTAGGCCTCTCAGCACAGCTGGCAAATCTTTAGGACCAACAAAAATTATTATTAATGCTGCGATGACAAGATATTCTACTCCACCAATTCCAGGTAACATCAGATAATTCTATCGCAGTTACTCTTTAGTAGAGTTATCTTCTGATTTGTTGATTGACTTCTGCTCATCGTCATCATTGATGCCTTTTTTAAAACTCTTTACTCCTTTAGCAACATCTCCCATTAATTCAGAAATCTTGCCACGTCCAAAAAGTATTACTAGAAGTGCAACAACAATTAAAATTTGCCAAAAACTAATTCCCATTCGGTCCTCTTAAAATATTAACTTGTAAGACTATTATATATAAAAAACTTATATTTAAAGAATATAATTAAGTATTGGCTTTAATACTACTGAATTTTACAGATTTTTCTCTAGATATATGGGTAATATCTTTTGCTGAGCCACTTTGTATAACTGTTCCATCCTCAATAACAATGACCTTATCTGACATCGAAAGCGCATCATCAAAATCATGAGAGACGATAATTGCAGTTATATTGTTGTCTTTTAAAATCTTTCTTGTTTCAACACGCAGCTGATTTGTAAGCGACTGATCTAAAGTTCCAAATGGTTCATCCATCAAAAGTATTTTAGGATTTGGAGCCATTGCTCTTGCAATTGCAACTCGTTGTTGCTCACCACTAGAGATCTCGTTTGGATAATTATAAGCATATCGGTCAACTCTAAATAGCTTAAGAAGTCTCATGGCGGTAGAATGTCTTTCAGTTTTACTGCCACTCACTCCAAACATTACATTATTTATTATTGTCAAATGAGGAAATAATGCTCTTTCCTGAACAACTAATCCAACATCTCTATTTTCAGTCAAAACAGTATGAAAATGATCTGAGATAATTTGATCTTTCATCAGAATACTACCGCTAGTTTCTTTTTCCAAACCAGCAATTATTCTCAATAATGTAGTTTTACCACAGCCAGAAGGACCAAGAATTGATAATATTTCTCCCTCATCAAGCTCTATGTTTACGTCATTAAGGACATTCCTTCCTTTGACGTAATAGTGGTTTAAATCTTTGATTTCTATTGCTGACATTTAATCCCTACTAGCCGGTCTAGATGTTCTGATCATTCTAGTCAATATGATAATAGGTATCAAACCCACCATAACTATTGCTATTGAGGGAGCTGCAGCATCATACATTCTTTCCTCTGCAGCATAAATGTAGGTATAAACAGCAAGAGTATCAAAATTAAAAGGTCGTAAGATTAACGTTGCTGGAAGCTCCTTAATAACCTCTGAAACAACTAAAAGCATGCTGGTTAAAAAACTAGTCTTAAGTAAAGGAAGATGAACTTGAGCTAATAAGGCCCATCCTGATGTCTTTAGAGTTCGAGCTACATCATCTACTCTTGAGTTAATTCTTTGGTATCCTGCCTCAATTGTTGAGCTCGATAGTGCATAAGATTTAATTACATAAGCCAGTACCAAGCCCATTATACTTCCAGTTAAAATAA
>CACHLP010000028.1 GCA_902580665.1 uncultured Pelagibacteraceae bacterium
CTTTATTAATTTTACTTACATTAATGCCTTGATTCATTAAATATGAAGCGGTGCCATACGTAGCTTTGATTTTAAATCCAAGTTTTTGAAATGATCTAACAATAGGTACTATTTTTGGCTTATCAGAATTCTTAACTGAGACGAATAAATTACCTTTTTTTGGAAGAGGATTGGATGAAGCTAATTGGCATTTAATAAAAGCTGCCTCAAATGACTTATCAATTGCCATAACTTCACCCGTCGACTTCATCTCAGGACCTAATATTGTATCAACATTTGGAAATCTTTTGAAAGGAAAGACAGGTTCCTTTATCGAAATACATTTTTTCTTACTTTCTTTGAAATCTCTTTTGTTTAATTTCTTGCCCATTGCAACATTTAGAGCAATCTTGACAACAGGATTTCCTGTTGCCTTCGCAACAAAAGGAACTGTTCTGCTACTTCTAGGATTAACTTCTAAAAGGAAGATATTATTATTTTGTATAGCAAATTGAATATTTAAAAGCCCTTTTACATTAAGGGCCATTGCAAGTTTTTTTGTTTGTTTTTCAATATCTTTCAAAATTTTTTCTGATAATGAATATGGAGGTAGTGTGCAGGTTGAGTCGCCTGAATGTATTCCTGCCTCCTCAATATGTTCCATAATTCCTGCAATAATTACTTTTTTTCCATCAGATACAGCGTCTACATCAACCTCAATAGAATCTTTCAAATAATGATCTATCAATACTGGACTATCACCAGATACAGTTACTGCTTCTTTAAAATATTTCTTGAGCTCATCTTTATTATGAACTATTTCCATTGCTCTTCCTCCTAAAACATATGATGGTCGAATGATAGCAGGGAACCCGATTATATTAATCACCTCGAAAGCTTGCTTTTCTGAAAAGGCTATGCCATTTGCGGGTTGTAAAAGATTTAAGTCCTCTGAAATTTTTTTAAATTTCTCTCTATCTTCAGCAGCATCAATAGACTCCTTTGATGTTCCAAGAATTGGAACCCTCATTTTATTTAAAAATGATGCTAGTTTAAGAGGGGTTTGACCTCCAAACTGTACGATGACACCAAGTAATTTACCCTTCATTTTTTCTTTTAATATTATATCGTAAACATTCTCTTCAGTGAGCGGCTCAAAATATAGTCTATCGCTTGTATCAGGATCTGTTGATACAGTTTCAGGATTACAATTTATCATAATTGTTTCATATTTAAGTTCTTTAAGTGCAAACGATGCATGACAACAACAATAATCAAATTCAACTCCTTGACCAATTCTGTTTGGACCGCTTCCTAATATTATTACTTTTTTCTTGCTCGATGGATTTGACTCACAAGTATTTCCATTGAGATAGGTTTTTGAATATGTTGAATACATGTAAGGAGTCATTGATTTAAATTCAGCTGCACAAGTATCAATTCTCTTAAAATCTGGAAATATTTTATTTTTTTTTCTTAAGTCGAATACTCTTCCCTCTTTTATTCCACATAATTGAGATATTTTTTTGTCTGAAAACCCCAATGCTTTAATTTTTAAAATCTCCTCTGACTTTTTTGGAAATCCTTTTGTTTTAAGTTCAATTTCTTTATCTATAATTCTCTTAATTTGCCCAATGAACCATTTATCAATTTTTGAAGCATTATAAATATCCCTGACCGAATTGCCGAGACGCAAAGCTTGAGCAATAAGTAATATACGATCTGCTAGAGGCTTCTTAAGTTCACTGATTATATTTTTTTTATTTAGTTTTTTATTATTTATGTTTGTTTTCACTTCATCTAGCCCGTCTAATCCAACTTCAAGAGATCTCATTGCTTTTTGAAGTGACTCGGGAAATGATCTACCTATGGCCATCACCTCACCGACAGATTTCATTGAACTAGAAAGAAGCGGTTGTGTAAGTTGGAATTTTTCAAAAGTAAATCTTGGTATCTTTGTTACTACATAGTCAATTGTTGGCTCAAAGGATGCAGGAGTTACTTTAGTAATTTCATTTTTTAATTCATCCAAAGTATATCCTACTGCAAGCTTAGCTGCAATTTTTGCAATCGGAAATCCTGTGGCTTTTGAAGCTAATGCTGATGACCTTGATACCCTAGGGTTCATTTCAATAATAACTAGACGACCATTTTTTGGATTTACAGCAAATTGAACATTGGAGCCACCAGTTTCAACTCCAATTTCTCTCAAACAAGCTATGGAGGCATTCCTCATAACTTGAAATTCTTTATCTGTCAAAGTAAGCGCAGGCGCAATAGTTATAGAATCGCCTGTATGAATACCCATAGGATCGATATTTTCAATTGAGCATATTATAATACAATTATCATTTTGATCTCTGACAACTTCCATTTCATATTCTTTCCAACCGGCAACAGACTCTTCAATTAAAATTTCACTTATAGGAGAACTGTAAAGACCTGAATTTGCTATTTCATCAAATTGCTTTTCAGTTGTTGCAATTCCCCCTCCTGTACCCCCCAAAGTAAAAGAAGGTCTAATAATTACCGGAAGTCCAATTTTTTTTAAGGCTTTTTTTGCGTCTTTAAAATTTCGGGCTATTTCTGCTCGTGGACATTCAAGACCAATTTTTATCATTGCCTTGTAGAATCTTTCTCTTTCCTCAGCTTTTTTTATTGCTTTAAGATTCGCTCCTATAAGCTCAACATTATGCTTTTTAAGTGTACCATTATTAGAAAGAGCTATAGCAATATTTAATGCTGTTTGTCCTCCCATAGTGGGCAACATTACATCAGGTTTTTCTTTTGCTATTATCTTAGTCACAATTTCAGGAGTAATCGGTTCTATATAAACTGCATCAGCTGTATCAGGGTCAGTCATGATAGTAGCAGGATTAGAATTAATTAAAATTACTCTATACCCTTCTTCTCTTAATGCCTTGCAGGCCTGAGTACCTGAATAATCAAACTCACATGCTTGGCCTATAATGATTGGTCCAGCACCTACCACCAGTATTGACTTAATATCATTTCTTTTAGGCATTACTATTAATCATCCTTTTGAATTTTTTAAAAAGATACTGGCTGTCATGAGGTCCAGGACTTGCCTCTGGATGGTATTGGACTGCAAAAATCTTTTTATTTTTGTGCTCTATACCCTCAACACTTCCATCAAACAAAGATTTATGAGTAATCTTTACATTTTTAGGAATAGAATTTTCAGTAACTACAAAACCATGGTTTTGAGATGTAATCTCTACTTTATTATTATCTAAATTTTGAACAGGGTGATTTGCTCCTCTATGGCCTTGAAACATTTTTTTTGTCTTAGCGCCAAGCGCAAGTGATATCAATTGGTGTCCCAAACAGATCCCAAAGATGGGAATCTTTTGATGGATTAAATCTTTTATGGTTGGTATAGCATATATACCAGTAGCTTTTGGATCCCCAGGACCATTTGATAAAAAAATTCCATTAGGCTTATATCCTAATATTTTTCCAGATGTAGTATTTGCAGGAACAACAATTACATTTACATTCAATTCTAGTAGGCAATTTAAAATATTTTGTTTCATGCCATAATCGATAGCTACAATGTTTAATTTTGAATTTGATTTACTTTTAAATTTCTGAATTTTTTTCCGTGTTACCTCAATTGCAAGATCAAGATTATTAAGTCCCTGCCATTTTTTTACTTCTGATAGAAATTTTTTTTCATGATTTTTATTTATAAGCTTTTTGACGATCCCTCCTTTTGGAGCACCTTTTGATCTTATTCTATTCGTAATTGATCTTGTATCTATATTGCATAATCCAGGAATGCCTTTTATTTTAAGCCATGCGTCTAAATGCTGTACAGATCTAAAGTTAGACGGATCGGAAATATCACAGTTAATTATTATTCCTTTTGCGTAGGAAATTGATGACTCATTATCTTGAAAATTTGTGCCAACATTTCCAATATGAGGAAATGTAAAATTAATTATTTGGCCAGCGTATGATGGATCAGTAATAATTTCTTGATAACCAGTCATTGATGTATTGAAGCAAACTTCTCCAATAGCATTAATGTCTGACCCAATTTTTATACCCTTGAAAGAAGTTCCATCTTCAAGAACTAGCTGTCCTATAATAGGTTTAGATCGAGCGGATATGCGATCTTTTTTCAACCTATTCGTCTTTAACATATCTATGATTCTAGATTTATTGGAATTTAAGGCAAATGAATGCTGGATGCAATAGTAAGATAATAAAAAATTATTTTAACTTTTATTGATACTTAAGATTAGTTGATGTAGTTTTTATATTCGTCTCGTATGAAAGATATAATCACTAATGAATTGTCAAAGGCACTGAAAAATGGTGATAAAGAGAGAATCCATACATTAAGGTTAATAATAGCCGCAATAAAAGATAAAGAGATTGCCAGTCGTTCCTCTGGAGAAGACTCAGAGATATTAGAGGAGACTATAATACAACTTTTAAAAAAAATGGTTAAGCAACGAAATGATTCGATCGAAATGTTTGAAAAAGCAAGTCGGACTGAGCTAGCAGAAAAAGAGAAATTAGAAATTACTATAATCAATGAGTTTTTGCCAAAACAACTGAGTGAAGAAGAAACAGCCACAATATGTGATAAGGCAATCACTGCAACAGATGCTTCAAACCTCAAAGAAATCGGTAAAGTAATAAAATATTTAAAAGATAACAGTTCTTCTTCATTAGATATGTCACTTGCAAGCAAATTAATTAGGGAAAAGCTGCAAAATTAGCATAATTTGCTAACTATTTTTTCCTGTAATTAGGTACTATACTTTATTAATGCCCAGATACTCAAAAGAATTTATTTATGAAATTAAGTCAAGACTCAGAGTTTCAGAGGTTGTTGGTAAATTTGTAAAGTTAACCCAGCGTGGGAATGAATTTGTTGGTTTAAGTCCGTTTAAAAATGAGAAGACACCATCATTCACAGTTAATGATGATAAAGAGTTTTTTCATTGTTTTAGTAGTGCAGAACATGGAGATATATTTTCATTTCTAATGAAACATAAAAATATGTCTTATCCTGACTCAATTGAGTACCTTGCCAAGCAAGCCGGACTAAACCCTGAGTCTGGAATTATAAAGGATTCCAATTACGTAGAAAATAATTATGCAAGTCTAAGAAGTATTATGAATGAGGCTAACAAATTTTTCTCTTCATTATTTAAACAGAGTGAGGGGATTAAGAGGTATTTGGAGAAAAGACAAATTAATCATGAGATGTGGGAAAAGTTTGAGCTGGGATTTGCAGGATCTCAAAGCAATCAACTTTATCTCCACTTAAAGAAGGAAGGAGCAAATATTGAAGATGCCTTATCATTGGGACTTATCAAAAAATCAAAACATAAAGAAAACGAATATTACGATTTTTTTAGAAACAGACTTATGTTTCCAATCAAAGATTATAAATCAAACCTAATTGCATTTGGAGGAAGAGCTATTGATAATTCAAACATTAAATATATAAATTCATCTGATAGTCCAATTTTTAAAAAAAGTTTTAATTTATATAATCTTAATTTAGCAATTGAAGAGAATAGAAAAATTGAAAATTTAATTATAGTTGAAGGTTATATGGATGTAATTTCTCTATCTCAAAATAACTTTAAGAATACTGTTGCCCCTTTGGGCACCGCACTCACTAGCTATCAATTACAAAGAGCATGGAAAGTGTGCAGCAGTCCAATTATTATGTTTGATGGAGATGAAGCTGGGCAAAAAGCAGCAGAGCGTGTGTCAATTTTAGCTTTAAGCAATATATTACCTGACTTATCAGCAAGGTTTTGTATATTGCCGAGAGATTACGACCCTGATGACTTTTTAATAAAAAATAGTCCTGAGGAATTCAAGAAAATTTTAAATAACTCTTACTCTTTATCGGAATTTATTTGGAAGGTTGAAATGGAGAAAAATGATATTTCAACTCCAGAGAAAAAGGCTGGGTTTGAAAAAAGAATTAAGGCAATTACTAGTAAAATTGAGAATCAAACTGTAAGAGATTATTATATCAAAGAATTTAATGATAAAATTAATGTTCTTAAAAGATCTCAGTTTCAAAAGAATTTTTCATACTCTCGATATATTGACAACAGAGTCTCAAAAGAGATTTACAATAGTGAAAGGCTTAATCAATCTAGTCACGACTCAGTCATTAGAGAAAAGATTATTTTAATGCACATTATTGAGAATCCATTGCTTTTAAACAAGTATATTGAGGAATTTGGAAGAATTAGCTTTAATGACCTGAAATTAGCAAAAATAGTGACACAAATCATTGAATTTGGATCAATAAATGGAGATAAAGATCTTGAAAATTTTGACTTAAAGTCATACTTACTAGAAAAGGGGTTAACTGAAGAAATAGAAACTATATACAAATCTAATTTGCTTAAAACATACAGATCAGTCATAAAAAGTGATTTTGAAATAGTTGAAAATAGCTTTTTAGGACTTCTTGATTTGCATCAAAAGCTAATTGAAAAAAAAGATTTGTCAAAAGCTTTCAAAGATTTAGAGCAAAATATGGACCAAGAAAGTTATGAAAATTTTTTAAAAATAAAAAAAGAGAGTTTGGCAAAAAACTGAAATGAAAAAACGCGGCAGAAAAAAAAAGCAAATTAAGCAAGCGCTTGAAACTAACTCAACACAACCTATTGATCAGGATGGACCTGTATTAGACTTAGAAAAATCTATTATAAAAAAACTTATAAAACAGGGAAAGAAAGACGGATACCTTACGAATGAATTAATAAAAAAATCATTCCCTGAAGATAAATTTACTTCAGAACAAATTGAACAGTACACAACTAAGTTATCACAAGTCGGTTTTGATATTATCGACTCAGATGACTCGGATAATGATGATGACAAGGAAGATGACCCGGCACCGGGAGCAAAAACAGGAACTGACAAAACTGATGACCCAGTAAAACTTTATTTACGAGAAATGGGAACTGTAGATCTTCTCTCTAGAGAAGGTGAAATAGCAATTGCTAAAAGAATTGAAGCTGGCCAAGAAGCCATGATTTCTGGTTTATGTGAAAGTCCCTTAACTTTAAAAGCAATACTTGATTGGCGGGACGATATAGTTAATGAGAAGATTACATTAAGAGAAGTTATAGATTTAGAGTCCTTGTTTGAAGAATCTCCTAATAAAAAAGAGCTTAGTAAAAAAATTAAGGAGGCAAAAAAGCGGAAAGAGCAAGAAGAAAAAGATGAAATAAGAAAACGCAAGGAAGCAGAAAAGAAGTCTGCAACTTACGGGGATGATACTGAGCCTATGATAGAAAGTGGGATAGATCAATCCGTTGAAGAGTACGAAGATTCAGATGATGAATTGAATGTTTCAATTGCAATAATGGAAGAAGAACTTAAGCCAATAATTCTAGAAACATTTAAAAAATTAAATAAAAGTTTTAAAAAACTTCAAAAACTACAGAAAGATAAAATTGCTTTTCAAGAAAAAGGTAAAGAGTTTCCAACTAGATCAGAAAAAAATTACCAATTATCTAAAGTAGCTGTGGTTGAATTAATTAAGGGACTTCAAATCAATACGAGTAAAATTGAAGAATTAATTAATAAATTATACGTAATTAACAAAGAAGTTGTTTCTCTTGAAGGCAAGCTTCTTCGTTTAGCAATGCAACATAAAATTACACGTGAAGAGTTTTTAGATAAATATGTTGGTAACGAAAATAATCCATATTGGTTGCGTAAAATTACCAGGCTATCTGGATGGGAAAAATTTGTTAAATTAGAAAAAAATAGTATTAAAAGCATAATGAATGAAGTCAGAGCTTCAGCAAGTAATATTGGGTTAACTTTAAATGAATTCAAAAGAATTGTCAGTAATGTTCAAAAAGGAGAAAGAGAGTCGAGTATCGCAAAAAAGGAAATGATTGAAGCAAATTTAAGATTAGTTATTTCAATTGCAAAAAAATATACAAATAGAGGATTGCAGTTTCTAGATTTAATACAAGAAGGAAATATTGGTCTTATGAAAGCCGTCGATAAGTTTGAGTATCGAAGGGGATATAAATTTTCGACCTACGCAACCTGGTGGATTAGACAAGCAATAACACGATCAATAGCCGATCAGGCAAGGACAATTAGAATTCCTGTTCATATGATTGAAACAATTAATAAAATTGTAAGAACTCAAAGACTGCTTCTGAATGAAATTGGTAGGGAGCCAACTCCGGAAGAGATTTCTACAAAATTAAATATGCCTCTTGAAAAAGTAAGAAAAGTATTGAAAATAGCAAAAGAACCCGTAAGCCTTGAAACTCCAGTTGGTGATGAAGAAGACAGTCATTTAGGTGACTTTATTCAAGATGAAAATGCAGTAATTCCAATTGATGCAGCTATTAATTCTAATTTAAGGCAAACAACTACCAAAATATTATCTTCACTTACACCTAGAGAGGAGAGAGTATTAAGGATGAGATTCGGTATAGGAATGAATTCAGATCATACATTAGAAGAAGTCGGGCAACAATTCTCTGTGACCAGAGAAAGAATTAGACAAATTGAAGCTAAAGCTTTACGCAAGCTTAAGCACCCTACTAGAGCTAAGCTCCTGAAGAGTTTTTTGGATAAAAACTAAATTATTAACCTGTAATTAAAGTTATTATTTGTATATAACACTCTTTAAGGGGCCCATAGCTCAGTTGGTTAGAGCCCTCCGCTCATAACGGAGTTGTCCTAGGTTCGAGTCCTAGTGGGCCCACCAAGAAAATGGCCAAATATTATTCTCAATTTTGGTGCCGCCTTA
>CACHLP010000029.1 GCA_902580665.1 uncultured Pelagibacteraceae bacterium
AGAATACTCTAGATGATAGAATCCTTCATCCGTGGCAATACTTAGAATACAGAGGTGAAGATGATCGTACATTTATTGATAAGTCTGAGGGAATTTACTTATATGATAAGACAGGAAAAAAACTGATTGATGGACCTGGAGGCATGTGGAATGTCAATGTCGGTCATGGCGTAAAAGAAATTGCAGATGCAGTTTATAATCAAATTACTAAAATGCCATATGCAAGTCCGTTTACTGAGTCAACAGAAATAGCTCACGATTATGCATCAAGACTTGTTCAATACGCACCGGGTGATTTAAAGAGAATTTTTTTTACGTCTGGGGGATCGTCTGCTGTGGACTCAGCATTACGATTTGTAATGTTCTATAATAATATTCTTGGCCGAAAAGAAAAAAAACAAATTATATCAAGAAACGATGCTTACCATGGCAGTACATTTTTAGGAGCTTCTTGTTCAGGCAAGGAAAGAGATAAAAATAATTTTGATTTCGCAAGTAATATTGTTCATCATATTTCATCTCCTAATCCTTTTCGTAAACCTGATGATCTTACTGACGAAGAATTCTGTGATCTAAAAGTTCAAGAATTAGAAAACAAAATAATTGAAATTGGCGCAGACAAGGTAGCTGCTTTCATTGCTGAACCTATCTTAGCTTCAGGTGGCGTGATTGTCCCACCAAAAGGTTATCATAAGAAGACACATGAAATTTGTAAAAAACATGATGTGTTGTATATTTCTGACGAAATCGTCACTGGCTTTGGAAGACTTGGTCACATTTTTGCTTCAGAAAATTATTTTGATTTTACACCGGATATTATTCTTTTGGCTAAGGGGATTACATCTGGATATGTGCCTTGTGGAGCAGTTGTTATATCAGAGCGATTGATGTCCAAATTAGATAATAAAGAGAAAGTAATTTTTTCAAACGGCTTCACAGACTCAGGGCACCCTGTAAGTATGGCCGCCGCAACTGCAACTTTAGACTACATTGAAAAAACAAACTTACTTGATCACGTAAAAGATGTTGGCCCTTATTTTCAAGCAAAATTGAGAGAGCTTACTGATTTGCCAATTGTTGGTGAAGTTAGAGGTGAAGGTCTAATGGCTGCAGTAGAATGTGTAGGCAATAAAGATAAAAAAGATCCACTGAATTTGTCCTATGAGATTGGCTCTAGGATTAATGAACATTGCCAGCAACTTGGTTTAATTGTCCGACCATTATTTAGTACATGCGTTATGTCACCGTCATTAATTATCACGAAGGAACAAATTGATGACCTTGTTTCTATTTTGCGTAAAGGCATAGAGTTAGCAACTGATGATATCAAAAAAGAAGGTCTCTGGTCAGCAACTTCAAATTAATGACCTTTTTTAATCAACTTAAAGAAAGATATGAAGAAGGAAAGACTCTTCCGCAAGAGTTTTATACTGACGAAGAAATATTCTCTGATGAAATGAAAAAAATTTATTTTAAACAGTGGCTGATGGTTGATCATGTTAGCCGCATTCCAAATCCTGGAGATTATTTTTTATTTAACGCAGAAAAAGAGTCAATAATTCTAATACGTGGAAGGGATAGTCAAGTTAGAGCTTTTTACAACGTTTGTTCTCATCGTGGTTCAAGAATATGTTTGGAAGAAGAAGGAACAAAAAAACTGTTAGTTTGTCCATATCATGCTTGGAGTTTCTCTGCAGAGGGAGAATTAAAATCAGCACGCTACATGCCAGATGATTTTAAAATGGAAGATTGGGGTTTAAAACCTTGTCATATCAATATCTATCAAGGCTTGATATTCATAAATCTTTCAATGGATGAACCAATGGATTTCAATGAGTTTATTGCTCCATTGACTGAGCTTGTAAATTTTCATAATCCTGAAAAGGCAAAGATTGCTGCTAGACGAAAATATCCTACGAAAGCTAATTTCAAACTTGTCCTAGAAAACTTCCAAGAATGCTATCACTGTGGTCCAGCACACCCAGAGCTATGCTCAGTACATGAAAAAGACTGGGTATTCACAATGGGTGCCGGTCTTGGAACTGCTCCAGAAAAAGAAACACAAGAATATTTAAAAAAGATTCAACCATGGATTGAGGATTGCAAAACAAGAGGAATTCCCTCAAAAACATATCTAGAAACTAAAGAAGGATTAAGTAAGGGATTAAATCGATACGTAGACCGTACACCCATTGGAAATGGAAATTTATCACAAACTAAAGATGGCAAACCAGCCTCTAAACTAATGGGCCAGTTTAAAGAATTTGATGGTGGTTTATCCCAAGTAAGTTTTAATCCTTTTAGCTGTTGTTACTTTACAAATGATTTTGGAGTTATGTTTATATTTAAACCATTATCAATTTTGCAGTCTGAAGTTGAATTGATTTGGTTAGTCAATGAGGAAGCTGAAGAAGGCAAAGATTTTAATGAAGAAAACCTTACTCACATATGGGACGTAACAACCGCACATGACACAACCATTATTGAAAATAATCAAAATGGTTTGTTGTCTCATTCATTTAGTCCTGGAGTGCTCTCACAGAATGAGTCTGCCGTTACGTATTTTTATGATTGGTATTTTACCAATATGAGACTACCATGATGTAGGACAAATTTCTTATGAAACAGCTATACAACAAGGATATTTACGACGTTAATAAACCAGTAGAAAGCTATTGGGAAGAGGTCAGCAGCATTGACCAAAATAAGTATCCAGAATTAGTTGGAGATCAATCATGTGATGTATGTGTCATTGGAGGTGGCTTTACAGGCATTAGTACGGCTTATCATATTGCAAAAAATTATGGTGGAGATGTAAGAGTGTTAGAATCTGGTCACTATGGTTTTGCAAGTAGTGCAAGGAATGCGGGCTTTTGCTGTCTACCAGCTACAAAGTTATCTACCACACAATTAATAAAAAAGTTCGGTATGGAAGAGACAAAGAAATTTTTTTCATCTCAAATTGAAGGTGTTGATCTTCTTGCATCTATCATATCAGAAAACAATATTGATTGTGAAAAAGTAGGTGATGGCAACCTCGATGTAGCTCACCATCCAGGCAGCAGTGAAGAATTAAAAGAATGGGGAAATGAACTGAAAGAGTATTTTGGTATAAATACAAAATGGATTCCTAAAGAAGAATTTGATGAAGTTGGACATCAATCAACGGAACAATTTGGAGCAGTTTTTACAGAGGCTGGATTTGCAATGAATCCCATGGCGTTTATGCGAGGCTTTGCATCAGCAACTGTTGATGCCGGCGCGAAATTATATAGTTTTTCAAGAGTAAAAAAATGGGAGAGAAATGGATCACATAAGCTAATAACAGATGGTGGATCAATTACTGCAAATAAAGTTGTTGTAGCGACTAATGGCTACACGGATGAGTCACTTCATCCAAGTTTTGCAAATCGAATGATGCCAGTCCTATCAAATATTATTGTTACTAGGGAAATGAGTGATGATGAATTTAAGTTACAAAACTACAAAACATTAAATCCTATATGTAATTCTAGAGAAATTTTATATTATTATAGAAGGATGCCTTCTAACAGAATGTTGTTTGGAACAAGAGGTGATACTTATGGTGATGATGCAAGTGCACTAAAAATGAGAGAATTTATGACTCAAAAATTTAGGGGTGTTTTTCCTAATTGGAACAATATTGATGTTGATCACTATTGGAGAGGTACAGTTGTAATGACTAGAGATTTTGTACCTGCATTTGGCGCATTAGATGACGACAAGTCAGTGTTATTTTCATATGGCTATCAAGCAAATGGTAACAATACCACAGTTTATTGTGGAAAGAAGTTGGCTGAGATGATCTATGAATCCAATAGCGGAGAAACTAATATTTCAAAAGTCTATCAAGGACTCTCTCCAAAAATACCACTAGGGTTTTTAAGATTATGGTATTTAAGACTATATCTATGGTATTCAAATTTTACAGATAAAAGTAAAAAAGAAATATAAATTGCATCTACTATTTATATAAATTAAAATTTTCTAATGTTGCAAGTTTGGAAGTCATTTTATGCAAGGAGTGATCCTGCAAAAGCTTATTCACTTCTTTCTCCTGCATTGATTCTAGTTACTTTAGCTATGCTTATACCTTTAGGGCTAATGTTGAGTTTTAGCTTTTTCACTCAAGTTAGCTTTACTGAAATTGACTACTCTTTCACCGTTCAAAGGTATATTGATTTTTTTCAAAAGAACTTGCTTGTCTCTTTACTTATTAAATCAGTGAAGATTTCGTTTATTGTAACTTTCGTAACTCTTCTTACAGCATATCCTGTCTGTTATTACATAGCTTTTTATGTAAAGAAAAATAAAATGTTATGGCTTGTTTTACTGACTTTACCTTTCTGGACATCTTATCTTTTAAGGGTTTTTTCCTGGAAAATTATACTTGGAACTAAGGGAGTTATTAATTCTTCTTTAATTAATGCAGGACTGCTTAGCGAACCTCTCACTTTTCTAATGTATTCTGAGACTGCAGTTATCATAACACTTACCCATGCATGGGCAGCATTTGCTTTACTACCTTTGTATGTATCATTGGATAAAATAGATTTTTCTCTAATTGAAGCTGCCAGAGACTTAGGATTGTCAAGATTAGAAACTTTTTGGAAAATTACACTTCCATTATCTCTTCCTGGAATAATTGGTGCCATACTAATTATCTTTATTCCAACAGTAGGAGATTATGTTACTCCTGCATTACTTGGAGGAACTGATGGGAGAATGCTATCAAATATGATCCAAGCTTACTTTGGAAAAGTAAACAATCTTCCTCTTGGTGCCGCGTCTGCAACCATTATGCTTATTACTGTTGCGATAGTGACAATGATTGTTTCATATACAACAAAAAAACTTACTCAAAGGATTTCCTAAGTGGAACAAAAGAATAATACATTGTTAATCTACACATTATTGTATTTTGCATTTTTATATATCCCTGTTTTATTCTTGCCAATATTTAGCTTTAATGATGCAAATTATATGTCATTTCCACTCTCAGGATTTACAACAGAGCATTATGAAGAAATGTGGGCAAAAACAAATTTACATAAAGCTCTTTGGGCTAGTATCAAAGTAGGTGTAGTTGCAAGTGTTGTCAGCACAACAATTGCACTTTTTGCAGCCAAAGCATTCGCACGTTATAAATTCAGAGGGCAAAATATTTCTTACGGGGCGATTATGATTCCTTTTTTAATTCCAGAAATTATTTTAGCGGTTGCAATACTTGTTATTTGGTTAAGCCTAGGTTTTAAATTAGGACTTGTACCGGTAACTTTAGGACATATTCTTTTTTGCACTCCATTTGCAATGCTTATTTTAATTGCTCGTATAGAAGGCTTTGATTTCTCTCTAGAGGAAGCATCAAGAGACCTTGGGGAAAATGCCTGGGGTACATTTTACCGAGTATCTCTTCCATTATACTTACCAGGCATAATAGCTTCACTTTTATTGAGTTTTATAATTTCATTCGATGAATTCGTTCTGGCATTCTTCTTAACTGGAAGCGATGCAACATTGCCTATGTATATGTGGGCTCAAATGAGATTTATTCAGAAACTGCCTCATGTATTAGCTTTAGGAGCGGTTATAATTGTGTTTACTACTTTTATAGTTTTGTTAGCATTCTGGTTGAGAAACCTTGGTCAAGGAAAAGAGAAAGCTGAATTTGGAATAAAAATACATGAATGATTCTTTCATACAGATAAACGGAATTTCTAAGCATTTTGGAAATGTAAAAGCGGTAGATGATGTCTCTTTTCAAATCAAAGAGGGGGAGTTTTTCTCTCTGCTAGGCCCGTCAGGTTGTGGTAAAACAACATTATTGAGATTACTAGCTGGATTTGAGTATCCCACTAGTGGCAATCTATTACTTGATGGCAGTGATATTACTGCATTACCTCCTGATAAAAGACCTACAAATATGGTTTTTCAGAATTATGCAATATTTCCACATATCAATGTTGAAAAAAATGTTCAGTTTGGCTTGAGAAAACTTGGATTAACAAATGATGAAATTGCCAAAAGAGTTAAGGATGTTTTGTCGTTGGTAAAATTAGAAGGCTATGAGGAGCGCTATAGTAGTCAACTATCCGGAGGTCAAAGACAAAGAGTTGCATTAGCAAGGGCTTTAGTAAGACAACCCAAGGTATTATTACTGGATGAGCCACTTGGGGCACTAGATAAAAAGTTACGTGACGAAATGCAACTCGAACTTAGAACTCTACAAAAAGAGATAGGAATAACTTTTGTATTTGTTACTCATGATCAGCAAGAGGCTATTAGCATGTCAGATCGAGTTGCGGTGATGAGTGAAGGTAAAATTCAGCAGATGTCGTCTCCAAACGAATTATATAAAAATCCTCAAAATATATTTGTTAGTGACTTTATTGGCGAAACTAATTTTTTAAAAGCTAAGACAGATTCGAAAGATGGAGAATATATTAATGTTAACATTGAAGATCTTGGTTCATTTAAAATAAAAAATAATCTCAATATAAGTGAAAATGCCTCAGATGTTATTTGTAGTGTTCGTCCAGAGACAATGATGATTGACAAAGAAAAATCAGACTGGGATATTTGCTTAGAAGGTAAAATCAAGCAAACATCATATCTAGGTGAAATGACAAAATTTTACGTTGAAACTAAAGAAATAGAAAAAATTATAACCGTATCATCACAATATTTTGATAATCAGTCTTTTCAAAATGGTAAATGCTTTATCAGTATAAATTTAAACGATATTTCCTTACTGAATAAAAAATAGCCTGTCCTCAAGAGAGAACAGGCTATTTTAAATTAGTCAATTAGCAGTGAATTAACCGCCAGCTACCATTTCAGCCCACTGAGCTTCCATGTAGTCAGTAACTTCGTCAGTTGGCATCACAGAGAACATCCCATTATTTAAATGTTCGATAGGATTTGATGCAACGCCTCGCTCAGCTAATTCGTCAGCTGTAAGTGTGCTAAAGCCAGCTTTATTGCTGTGTCCATAACCCCACTCACTTAATAAGTAAGCAGATGTTTCAGCACTAGTTGCACCATTAATCATTGCGTATGCTTTATCAAGGTCTGCACCTTTAACAATTGCAAGACCGCAAGCCCAAGTCATTGTACCATTAGCAGGTTGCATCATTTTTGCTCCTGCACTCCATGCTATTTCGTTCCATCCAAGTGCTACGTCAATTTCCTCGTTACCTAGCGCTTCTATCATTGAAGATGTATCTCCAAAGAATGCACGAATTTGACCATTATCTCTCATTTCACGAAACTTATCGATACCTTGGTCAATAGCAGCTTTTGTTAATTGATCTTGTTCTCTGATGTCAATTCCAAGATGGTGCATCATTAAAAACAATGAATCTGCAGCAGAGTCTAAGATACCAACTTTACCTTTTACTCTTGGGTCTTCCATTAGAGCAAAGCTTTCATTAGAGGCATCCATCCAATCAATTCTGTCTGCCATGTAAAACAACGTAGTATCTCCCCAGTCGACTGGTGCAAAATAATGCTTGCCATCAACCATGCCGCTTGGCAGGTCTCTAACTTCAGGGAACATGTCATCCCAGTTTTCAATTCTTGATGGATCTAGTGGTTCTAATACGCCTGCTCTCACCCATCTTTTAATCTCACCTTGACATGGCCATGCTAAGTCTACTTCAAAGCCTGCTTTTAGTTTTTGCAATCCTTCTTCAGCATCACCAAATATTGAGTATTCTGGGGAACCATGCTCTTCCGCGTATGTTCCAAATAGACCATCATCATCGTAGCCACCCCACAGGAATACAGATCCTGGCTCATCTGCAAAAGCTTTAGTTGTTGACGTCACACCAGCGATAAAAACAAACGATAGTGATACAATCAAAGCTTTTACAAAAGAATTTTTCATTTCTTTGTATTTTGGCATAATTAATCTTCCTCTTTTTTTTTATTTATACTAAAAATTGTACACCTATAGGGTCGTTGGTCAATATATTAAAGGGGAATCAAGGGACGATTTTTGTTTGCATTAAGCCATGGATCTAACATTTCGTAGTTGTACCCACCCTGGAATACTAATTCATCGCTGTAAGATCGAGCAATAATTTGGATTCCTGTTGGAATATTGCTAGAGCTTAGTCCTGAAGGGACTGATAGGACTGGTAATTTACCCAACATATTAAATGGATGTGACATGACCCAAGAAAAATCTGCACACTTCTGCTCTTTATTATTGATAATGATATTTTCATTAACAATATCAATATCAGCCTTAATTGAGGGTAAAGAGTTTGTAGGACATATAAATAAATCGTAACTGTCTAATATTGGTCCAATTTCTGAATACATACGGCCTGTGATTTTTGAGCTT
>CACHLP010000030.1 GCA_902580665.1 uncultured Pelagibacteraceae bacterium
ACCTGGTAATATTATAGCGAGACAAAGAGGTACTAAATGGCACCCAGGTGATAATGTTGGCTTGGGTAAGGATCATACAATTTTTTCACTTGTTGATGGAGTCGTAAGATTTGGAAAAAAGAAAAATGGCAGAACATTCATTTCTGTTGATCCCAAAAAATAAAAAGTAAAAACTTTTTTTATAAATTATATTTCAAAAAAATGAAGTTCATTGATGAAGCTAAAATCTTTGTAAAGAGTGGCGACGGTGGTGACGGTTGCCTGAGTTTTAGAAGAGAAAAATATATTGAATTTGGAGGACCTGATGGTGGTAATGGGGGTAAGGGAGGAGATATTATTATTGAGGGCACCAAATCGTTGAATACCTTAGTAGATTATAGATTCCAAAAACACTTCAAAGCTCAAAAAGGTCGAGGTGGCGCTGGTAGAAACAGAACAGGTGCTGCAGGCAAGGATATGATTTTAAAAATTCCTGTAGGAACTGAAATATTACAAGATGACGAAATTCTTGCAGATATAATAAATGATGAAAAAATGATTCTTTTCCCAGGTGGAGAAGGAGGTAAAGGAAATATTAATTTTAAATCTTCAACAAACAGAGCTCCAAGAAAAACAACTCCTGGTGAAAAAGGCTATGAGGCAGAGGTTGTACTAAGGCTTAAAATTTTAGCAGACGCGGGCTTGGTTGGGTTTCCCAATGCAGGAAAATCTAGTTTATTGAGAAAGATTTCAGCTGCTAAACCCAAGGTTGCTGATTATCCATTTACAACTCTTGATCCCAAATTGGGAGTTGTTCGTAAAGGTGATGAAGAGATTGTAGTAGCAGACATACCTGGATTAATTGAAGATGCTCATGTTGGCAGCGGGCTTGGATTTAAATTCCTAAAGCATATTGAAAGATGTCATTCATTAATTCATGTGATAGATATAACAAATGAAAATTTAGCAAGGTCATACAATACAATTATAAACGAATTGAAAAGTTATGATGAAGATTTAGTCAATAAGAATAAGATTATTGTGCTAAATAAATGTGACTTACTTAAAAAAGAGGAAGTAGATAAAATAAAAATAGATTTTGAAAATTTTATAAACTTAAAAGTACATTTAATTTCTACAATGTCTGGGGAAGGCATTGACCATCTAATGAATGAAATTTTGAATTTAAAAAATATATGAAACTCGTAGATACAAAAAGAATTGTAATAAAAATTGGCTCAGCTATTTTATTTGATCCCATATCTGGAAGTTTAAATAAAGAATGGCTTAATAGTCTTGCAGAGGACGTAAAATTTCTAAGAGAAAGAGAGAAAGAAGTCATTATTGTTTCTTCTGGTGCAATAGCAATGGGTGCAAGAGACTTAAATCTTGATATGAAAAATATGAAATTAGATATGAACCAAGCCGTATCGTCCGTGGGTCAAATACATTTGATGAGTTCATTTAAAAATGCTTTTGAACAAAATGAAATAAAAATTTCTCAAATTTTACTTACTCTTGATGATACAGAGCAAAGAAGAAGGTCAATTAATGCAAGAAGAACTATTGATACGCTACTCAAACTTGGAATAGTTCCAATTGTTAATGAAAACGATACAATAGCAACAACAGAAATAAGATATGGCGATAATGATCGGTTGGCCTCTAGAGTCGCTCAAATATCAAGCTCTGATTGTTTAATTCTCTTATCAAATATCAATGGACTTTATTCAGCTGATCCTTCTAACGGGGAAGATATAAAATTAATCCCTTCTGTAAATGAAATTGATCAAGATATAGAAAAAATGATAGGAGAATCGATATCTGAATACGGAAAAGGAGGCATGAAAACAAAAATACAAGCAGCCAAAACTGCTATGCTTTCTGGTTGTCATCTGGCTATTACAAACGGGTCCATAATGAAGCCCATAAGATCACTTTTTGAAGGCAGGCCCTGTACATGGTTTGAACCTAATAAATCGCCTATGGCTGCAAGAAAACAATGGATTGCTGGAACAATGAATCCTGTAGGAAAACTAGTAATTGATCAAGGAGCTGCAGATGCACTAAAAAAAGGAAGTAGTTTGCTTCCTGCTGGAGTAAAAATGATTGAAGGAGTCTTTGAACGAGGAGATGTAATCGAAGTTTGCTCTGAGGATAACAAAAAGATTGGGATTGGCCTTGCAGGATACTCATCAACAGCAAGCAAATCTATTATGGGACATAAAAGTGATGAAATAGCAAATATATTAAGCTACTCTTATAGAGAAGAAATGATACATAAGGATGATTTGGTATTGTTATGAGTCTTGAAAATGAACTAGATAATTTAGGTAAAGAAAGCGTTGTTGCCTCTCAAGAAGTTAAATCCTTGAGTAAGCATGAAAAGAATGAACTTTTAAAAGCTATCATAGAATCTTTAAAAAACGATAAAGATCTAATTCTTAAGGCTAATAAGATTGATATCGAAGAATCTCAAAATAAATTATCCCATGCAATGATTGACCGCTTGATGCTTGATGATCAAAGGTTTGAGGGTATTTTAGAGTCAATAAAAAATGTGATTTCTCTTGATGACCCTACTGGAAATATTTTATTTACCAATGAAAGACCTAACGGAATGATTGTTGAAAGAGTGTCTGTTCCACTTGGAGTTATTGGGATTATATATGAAAGCAGACCAAATGTAACAATTGACGCTACTGTACTATGCCTAAAAGCAGGAAATAGTGTGATTCTCAGAGGTGGTTCTGAGTGCTTCAATACAAATACAGCCATGGTCAATTCAATGCAAAAAGCTATGCGATCAAAATCTGTAAGTGAAAATATAGTTCAGTATGTAAACACAACCGACAGGGCGGCTGTTGATTATATGCTATCTAAAATGGATAAATATATTGATGTAATTGTCCCTCGAGGCGGTAAAGGTTTAGTCAAAAAAGTTCAGGATACTGCAAAAATTCCAGTTATTGGCCATCTTGATGGTATATGTCATCTTTATGTTGATGAAACATCCGATCCAGATGTTGCAAGTAAAATTGTAGAGAATGCAAAATTAAGAAGAACTGGTATTTGTGGTGCCGCTGAAACAGTTCTTGTAGACGAAAAGTGCATTGATAGTCATTTAGGTAAAATAATAGAAACTCTCATAAAAGGTGGTTGTGAAGTGAGAGGTGATAGCATATGCATGAATTATTCCGATAAAGTAAAAGAAGCGACTGAAGTTGATTGGGAAACTGAATATCTTGAAGCAATTATATCTATCAAAATTGTAAAGGATGTCGATGAAGCAATTGATCATATAGCTAAATATGGATCAGGACATACAGAAAGCATAATTTCCGAAAATAAAAATAATGTTGAAAAATTTTTAAACTCAGTAGGTAGTGCAATTGTAATGCATAATGCGTCTACTCAGTTTGCTGATGGTGGAGAATTTGGCCTTGGTGCAGAAATTGGAATAGCAACGGGCAAGCTGCATGCAAGAGGTCCTGTGGGGCTTGAAGGTTTGACAACCTATAAATATATTGTTCGTGGAAGTGGGCAGGTAAGACCATAAATGAAAGTTGGAATTTTAGGTAGTTCATTCAATCCTCCACACAAAGGTCATTTAGAAATATCAAATAGAGCATTAAGAACTTTTAGTTTGAACGAAGTTTGGTGGCTTATAACTAAGGTCAATCCATTAAAAAACTCCTCGGATTATATTTCATTAAATGAGCGCAAAAGTAAAATTGATGAAATCATCAAAAATGAGAATATTAAGTTCAAATATTATGAGGATGTGACGAATTCTAACTATCTCATAGACAATCTTAAATATATAAAAGAAAAATTTTCAAAAGATACTTTCATTTTTCTTATGGGAAGCGACTCACTTAATGAAATGCATGAATGGAAAGAATACAAGAATATATTTAATCAAATGCCTATTGCTGTATTCAATCGACAAGATAATGAATATCAATCGCTAAACTCAAAAGCGGCCAAAACATTTGAAAAATATCGAGTAGATGAACTATCCGGTAGCTCAATATTTACCGAAGTACCCTGCTGGACATTTATCAAAGATTTTGATGAAAATGTTTCGTCGACAGAAATTAGGTCTAAAATTGACTAGTATACTCAAAGATATTCTAAACGAATTAGAAGACAGTAAAGCTTCAGATATAGTTTCAATTAATATTTCAAAAAAAACATCACTAGCTGATTACCTGGTATTTGCAACAGGGACCTCCAATCGGCATATTAATTCGATTTCACAATCAGTTAATAAAAAATTAAAGAAATTAAATATAAAAAATCCTTCTATTGAGGGAAGCAATGATAGTGGTTGGGTCGTTATTGATAGTGGAGATGTAATAGTGCATTTATTTAAAGATGAGATAAGGAAGTTTTATAATCTTGAAAATATGTGGTCAACAGAAATAGAATAATAGATGTAATGTCATGGACATTGAGATTTTATATCATGATAAATTTAAATTTGAGCAAGAAGAGTATCTATTTAAAATGTATCTAAATCGTATTAGAAAAATATCTAATAATCTTATAACTAAAATTAAAACTGAAAAGATTAATGATAAGTCTCTAATAAAGAAAATAAAATTAAAAAAAGGGACTGAAGCAATAATATTACTTGATGAAAAAGGTGAAGTAGTCACAACTGACAAATTCAAAAATTTATTATTTGAAACCTCCTTGAGTAAAATATTGTTTGTAATTGGAGGGACTGATGGATTTAGTAAGGAAATAAATAATTTATGCAATAAGCGGATAACACTCAGTAAAATGACACTTACACACTCTTTTGCTGCTATTATTTTATTAGAACAAATTTATAGATCTGTTACTATTAAAATTAATCATCCTTATCACAGAGCATAGAATGAAACTATTTTTTACTTTTATTTTTTTTATATCTTCTTTTTTTAGTTTTAATTATTTATCAGCAAACAATCAGGATCTTTACAAAAAATTAGAGGTCTTTGGTGATGTATTTGACATTATAAAACAGGATTATGTAGAAGAGATCAATGATGAAGAAGTAATTGAATATGCTATCAATGGAATGCTTCAATCGCTTGATCCCTTCTCAAGCTATATGGCCTCAGAAATTTATTCTGACATGCAGGAAGAAACCAAAGGTAAATTCGGTGGACTTGGCATTGAGGTGACTATGGAAAATGGTTATGTCAAAGTTATTTCACCCATTGATGATACGCCGGCAGCAAAGGCTGGCGTAAGACCTGGTGATTACATTACGCATATTGATGACGTCGATGTTCTTGGATTAACACTTGCTGAAGCTGTTGAACTGTTAAGAGGTCCTGTCGGGAAGTCTCTTACTATCACCATTGTTAGAATCGGTGAAGAGGATCCTCTAAATATTGAGTTAAAACGGGCAATAATTACAGTTCAAGCAGTGAAATTTCGGCCGGAAGGAAACATAGGCTATATCAGACTGATCTCATTTAGTGAACAGGCAGATAAAGGAATAAAGAACGCTATAAAAGAATTAACCGCTAGTATAGGAAGTGAAAATATTGAGGGGTTTATATTAGATTTAAGAAATAATCCTGGAGGTCTATTAGATCAATCTGCAAAGGTCACAAATAATTTTTTAAGATCAGGTGAAATCGTTTCCATAAAGGGAAGAGATAAAAATGATATCTCAAGGTTTACTGCATCTGGTGGAGATATTGCAAGTGATAAACCTATGATAGTTTTAATTAATCAAGGATCTGCCTCTGCATCAGAAATTGTTGCTGGAGCTCTGCAAGATCATAAAAGAGCAATTATTATTGGTGAGCAATCTTATGGTAAGGGATCAGTTCAAACAATTTTTCCTCTAAAGGATTTAAGTGCAATTCGTATGACTACAGCTTTATATTATACACCCTCAGGGGATTCAATTCATAAAGTTGGTATAACGCCGGATATAGAAGTTGAATTTATTTATAATGAAGATGATAACGAACAAGATAATCAACTTGATTACGCCTTGGATCTCTTAAACAAAGATAGTGTTATAGAGTAAAGTCATATATCGAATGAACAAATACAAACCTGGACTGCTTAAAGAAAAATACCGAAGAGGTGTAGGTATGATGATTATTAATGAAAATAAAGAAATATTTATTGGTCAAAGATTTGAAAAAGATAAATCGGCCTGGCAGATGCCTCAAGGAGGTATTGATAAGGGAGAAAAAACTATTGATGCTGTTATACGAGAAATGAACGAGGAAACTGGTATCAAAAAAAACTTTAAAATACTCTATGAAACTAAAATATGGCATTACTATAAACTGCCTATTTATTTACAGAAAAAATTATGGGGTGGAAAGTTTGTAGGGCAAAAGCAAAAATGGTTTTTGATTGATTTTAAAGGTAAGGACAGTGAAATTAATATACAAACGAAAAAGCCTGAGTTTAAAAAATGGAAATGGACTTCTTCGAAGAAAATGATGGAATTAATAGTGCCTTTTAAAAAAAAACTATATGCCAACGTGGTATCTGAAATGGTGGAAGAATTAAATAAGAATAATTAAGTAATTATTGACTTTACTACTCACTTACAATTCCTTCAGCTACTACAAGCAACTTATTTTCTGAGAATTTTACAAACCCTTTTTCTACATTAAAAGAATTTGTATCTTTATCTGAGGTAACAACGATTGTACCTGGTCTGAGTGAAGTTATTATATTGGCGTGATTAGCTAAAAAGCCAATATCACCCTCTATACCTGGAACTACCACCATAGATGCTTCTCCATCTAGGTAGGTCTGCTCAGGCGTAACGACACTAAAATTAAATGAATCAGACACTTATTTAAGCCGCCTCGACTGCCATTTTTTCAGATTTTTTTATTGCCTCTTCTATTGTGCCTACCATGTAGAACGCTGCTTCAGGGAGGTGATCATACTCACCCTTACAAATTGCATCAAAGCCTTTAATTGTGTCGTCTAATTCCACATAGATTCCTGGTGTTCCAGTAAAGACCTCTGCAACAAAGAATGGTTGAGACATGAACCTTTGAATTTTTCTAGCGCGCGAAACGGTCAACTTATCCTCCTCGGATAATTCGTCCATACCAAGAATCGCAATAATGTCTTGAAGTGACTTATATGTTTGTAAAACAGATTGAACATTACGAGCTACTCTATAATGCTCTTCACCAACAATACGTGGGTCAAGAATTCTAGAGGTACTGTCTAATGGATCAACGGCAGGATAAATTCCCAATTCTGCAATTTGTCTCGAAAGTACAGTTGTTGCATCCAAGTGAGCAAAAGATGTTGCAGGTGCTGGGTCTGTTAAATCATCAGCAGGAACATAAATTGCCTGCACAGAAGTAATCGATCCTTTATTTGTAGAAGTTATTCTCTCCTGAAGTGAACCCATATCTGTTGCTAATGTTGGTTGGTACCCAACCGCAGACGGTATCCTTCCAAGAAGTGCTGACACCTCTGATCCAGCTTGAGTAAAACGAAAGATATTATCAACAAAGAATAATACGTCTTGACCTTCCATATCCCTAAAATATTCAGCAACAGTAAGTCCAGTTAAAGCAACTCTTGCACGAGCTCCTGGAGGTTCGTTCATTTGGCCAAACACTAGAGCACATTTGGAGTCTTTACCCTCTAGAGTATTCACACCCGACTCTAACATTTCATGATATAAATCATTTCCCTCACGAGTTCTTTCTCCTACACCGGCAAATACTGAGTACCCGCCGTGCGCTTTTGCGATGTTATTAATTAACTCCATAATGATAACTGTTTTTCCAACTCCCGCTCCACCGAAAAGACCAATCTTTCCTCCACGTGAGTATGGTGCAAGTAAATCAACAACTTTAATTCCTGTTACGAGAATTTCTGTTTCAGTTGCTTGATCAACGAATTGAGGGGCATCTCTATGAATT
>CACHLP010000031.1 GCA_902580665.1 uncultured Pelagibacteraceae bacterium
TATGTATTTTTTTAAATCAAATTTAAGTGGCATGTCTGGCTTTGAAATTGTATTGCCTTTAAAAACCGAAGATACAAAATATGTTTATGTGATCTTGGGATGGATACCATATGATTTTAAGGAAAGTTTTAATCTTGATTTTATAGACTCAAACAAGGAGTTCATTGTCAATGGAGCCCTAATATATTCTAAAGAGAGAAAACCTTTAATACCTGAGAATGAATATTCGATAAGTATATGGTACCTCTTAAATACTGGTGAGATGGATAATTTTCACAAAATTGAATCAAGTCCATATATTCTTAAAATTATTGATCAAAATAAATTTGAGAATCTTTTAATTGAATTTGAGCCTTCAAACATTACAAATAATCACTTGCAATATGCAGTTACATGGTTCCTGCTATCAATTGTTATATTGATCATGTATATCTATTATATAAGGCAAGGAATTACTAAAAATGAAGTATAGAAGTACAAGAGGAACTAACGAGGAGACTTTCAAGAAAGTCCTTTTTGCTGGATTAGCTGAGGACGGGGGACTTTATGTGCCAATGAATTGGCCTCAAATAGATGTCCATAAGGTAGATAAGAATATAAGCTACAAAGATCTTACAAAATTAATTCTTTATCCATTTGTTAAGGATTTTATTTCTATAATGGAACTAGAAAACATTATTAATACTTCTTATTCAAAACAGTTCTCTTCCGAAAATCTTGTATCATTTAAAGAATTGAGTGATAACGAGATTATAGTTGAATTATTTAATGGTCCTACACTTGCATTTAAAGATTTTGCAATGCAATTACTTATTCCCTTATTTGATCATTTTTTAGAAAAAGAAAAGAAGAAAATAAATTTGATTGTTGCTACTTCTGGTGATACTGGATCTGCAGCAATTAATGCAGTAAAGAAAAGTAAGAACATAAGTATATTTTGCTTATATCCTAGTAAGAGAATTTCAGATTTTCAAAGACGTCAAATGTCAACTGTTGAAGAAAGCAATGTCTTTTTGTGTGAAATTGATGGAACATTTGATGACTGTCAAAAAATTGTAAAAGATATTCTCAAGGATACTGAGTACAGTACTCAAAATAACATATCTGCAGTCAATTCGATTAATTGGGCGCGAATATTGATTCAATGCGTATACTATTATTATACATATATAAATTATTTTGATGCATCCAGACCGACAGTCAATTTCTCTGTTCCCACAGGTAATTTCGGTGATATTTATGCAGGGTATGTATCCTATAAGATGGGCCTACCAATAAATAAGTTAATTATTGCTACAAATGAAAATGATATCTTATACAGATTTATAAATACAGGAGTCTACGAGACAGAAAATGTAAAAAAAACAACAAGCCCGAGTATGGATATACAAATAGCAAGTAACTTTGAACGGCTTTTATTTGACATTATGAGTCAGTCAAATGAAAAAACAGCATTAGCAATGAATTCATTTGAAGAAAAGGGAAAATTAACAGTACAGCAACAGGATTTAAATATGATTTCAAATATATTTACATCTGTAAGAACATATCAGGAGGATGTTGACAAAATAATATTAAATGTTCATGAATCTCACTCATACCTCATTGATCCTCATACAGCTACTGGCATAAATGCCTCAAGAAAGACAAATGACAGTGATCACATGAATTTCACATTATCAACTGCTCATCCTGTAAAGTTTTCAGAAACAGTTGAAATGGCTGTTGGAAAAAACCTTGGTTTATTAAGTAATTACAAGGATTTATTTAGTAAAAAAGAAAAAATTCATGCCATCAAAAATAATACAGATGAAGTGAAAAAATTTATTTTAGAGAATTAAAATTAAATGTCCTTTTTAACTACATATTACCCAAAGAGAATTGAATATGAGTTAAAAGGCAAAAACGTTTTTTTAAGACCTCCAGAATATAAGGATTGGAAAAGTTGGTCATCATTGAAGGAAAAAAATAAATTTTATCTCAAACCCTGGGAACCTCTATGGTCACCATCGGAACTTGAAAGAAGTTCATTTGTAAAAAGAGTCAGATTTTTTGAGAAGCTTGCTTTAGATGACAGTGCTTATTCTTTTTTAATTTTTGAAAGTAAAACTAAAAATCTAATAGGTGAAATAAATATTAACAATGTTCAAAGAAGTGTTGTGCAATCATGTTCAATAGGGTATTGGATTTGCGAAAAAAAAATGGGTCAAGGTTTAATGAGTGAGGCAATAAATTTAATTAAGAAGTTTGTATTTCATGAATTAGATCTGCATCGGTTAGAAGCTGCATGTTTACCAGTAAATAAGCGATCTTTAAAAACATTAAAAAACAATGGCTTTGCCATTGAAGGGCTTGTAAGAAAGTATTTAAAGATAAATGGCAATTGGGAGGACCACCTCCTTTTATCTTGTATTAAAGATGAAAGTTTATAGTATGCGCGTATGGTTGATCTGATAGGGAGCAAAATTTCAGACATTAAACTTGTAAAAATGGATAGTGAAAAAGGCCCACAGCCTCTTTCTATTTTAGACTATTGTATGAACAAGAAAGTAGTAATGTTTGGTGTTCCTGGTGCTTTCACACCGACTTGCTCTAGAAATCATTTGCCTGGTTTTATAGAAAAAGCTGATGATATGAAAGCTAGAGGAATAGACGAAGTTATTTGCTTTACTACAAATGATATATTCACATTGTCTGCTTGGGAAGAAATGTCTGGCTCCAGTGGAAAAATTTTATTTTTATCAGACAGCAAGGCAAAATTTTCAAAATCTATTGGAACTGACTTTCCTGATAGCTTTGGTACATCAACCAAAACTCAAAGATGCTCAATATTAATCAATGACGGTACGGTAGAGAAATTTTTTGTTGAAGAAGAAGATGGACAAGTAAGCGTTAGTAGCGCAGATAATATGCTTGAAAATATCTAATTTGATATTGCAGAAGTGGCTAATTTATCAGCTATTTCATTTCCAAAGTCACCAGAATGACCCTTAACCCATATCCAATCAATATTATGTAGCTCAACAAGCTCGTCAAGATCCATCCAAAGATCTTTATTTTTGACATCTTTTTTGTTTGATGTTTTCCAATTGTTTGTTTTCCATTTTAAAATCCATTCCTGAATACCTTGCATTACGTATTTTGAATCTGTAAAAAGTTTTATTTTCGAGTTTTTATCAACATGCCGAAGAGCTTGAATGACAGCTACTAATTCCATTCTATTATTGGTTGTACTTTCATCAGATCCATTTAACTCAATTTTTTCTTTACCTTTTTGAATATAAACACCCCAACCACCTCGTCCGGGATTTCCAGAGCAAGCTCCATCTGTATATATATACAAGATATCAGAGTCCATATTCGCTGGCTTTTCTTACCGACTGATGAAATTTCAATTTAGAAATATACTCATTAGGATCTTTTTTTAAAATTAAATCACTGTCTTCATGAGAATAAAAATCAAGAAGTCTTGTTAGTAAATATCTTAACGCAGATGCTCTTGCTAGCAGAGGTAGAGCTTCAACTTCTTCATTAGAAAATCTTCGTTCTTGATTATAACTTCCTAATAGGTATTTAGCTTTGGTTGGATTAAATTCATTATTATTTTCCTCAAAACACCAGGCATTGAGACAAATCGCAATCTCATATGCATAAAAATCATTACACGAAAAATAAAAGTCAATGATACCTGTTAGATTATTTTCTTCAAAAAAAATATTATCAGGAAATAAGTCTGCATGAATTATACCCGATGGTAAGTCTTTATTTATTTCCTTAGATAAAAACAAGAATTCACCTTCAATAAATCTCATTGTTTCAATATCTATTTGTTTTTTAAAAGCCTGTAACTTTTCAATAATATTACCAAGCTTATTAAAACCCAGCTCATTTTCTCTTTTGATATTTAGTTTTTCAGAGGCATTATGCATTTTAGCAATGGTTAAGCCTAAATTAGAACAATGAATAGGTTTTATTTTCTCTAAAGAGCTGCCTGTTAAGAATGAAGTAATAACAGCATGTTTTTCTTTGATAAAATTTGAGAAATTACCATGTTTATCCTTAATGACTTCAGGACATTTGATATCATGGGAATTAAGATGATTCATTAAATCAAAATAAAATGGCAAATCCTCTTGATTTGTTCTTTCCTCAAAAATAGTTAGGATAAATTTTTTATTATCTGCAGTGAGTAGGTAGTTTGAATTTGAAGTTCCACCCTTGATACCACTAAACTCATTTATATTATCAATGTTATATTTACTCAGAAAATGATTGAGTTCATCAATTGATATTTGTGTATATACAGCCATAAACTATATTTATAGCTCAGAATAAGTTAATTAAGTAATGATTTATGTCTTGAGCTTATTTATCTGGCTTATTGATTGCTCTACTAATTTTTTTGAGCTTTGTTCGTTAATATTCTCAATGATAATTTTTTCTCCAATATTGATAGAATTTGCAACTATCTCTTCATTTACTTTAGAAATAGCTACTTTTTCTGCTCTTGATATTTTCTCGATTGCTTGTTGCTCAGCCCTTTTGATGAATTCTTCTGCTTTAGCTTTAGAGGTTTCTTCATGATTCTTCGCAATTTCCTTGGCCTGATTTATGATATTATTTGCTTCTTCATCTACTGACTGAACTTTTCTTTCGTATTCGGCAACGAGGGAATTCGCTTCTTCTTTCAGTTTTCTTGCATTATCTAGCTCAGATTTAATACTTTCAATTTCACCATCAAGAAGCTTAGCTATCATTGAAGGTGCTTTTATGAAAAGTGCGACCGCGATAAAAATTAGAAATGCAACAAAAACCCAAAAAGAAGGATCAGACAATAAAGATGACATTACTTATGACTTTCCATATTAATTAAGTTTTTTTGATATTTCATCATCACTAGGAATTGTCTCAACATACTTTGAAACGATAGACTTTATTGTGTCTATTGTAGCTTTTTTTATTTCCTGCTCAGATTGCTGTTTTTGTTGATGAATTTTCTTTTCAGACTCAGTAATCATTGCATTAATCTTGATCTCATTATCTTTTTTTAATTTATCTAAGTATTCATTCATTGTAGCTTTAGAACTTGAGACAATTTCGTTGGACTCAAGAGATGCTGAATTCATTTTATCGTTATAATTTTCTAAAATTTTACTTGCTTCAGAATTTAGATTTTCAGCATCATTAATATCATTAGAAATCTTATCTTTTCTTTCTTCGATTGTTGTGCTCAATCTTGGAATCACAAATTTCCACATGAATAAATACAAAGCCGTAAAAGTAATTATCAGCCAAAATAATTGTGACGGGAAGGTTGAAATATCCATTTGCGGAAGGCCAGCAGTTTCCTGACCTTCAGCATAAGCTTCAGATAAAGGCAATACAAAAATAAAAATTTTAAGAAAAAATTTCATTCTGTTTTAACCAAAAAGTATTAGGAATGCTATTACGAGAGCAAATAGTGCAATTGCCTCAACGAGTGCAAATCCTAAAAGTACTTGTCCAAATGCTTGCGGTGCTGCTGATGGGTTTCTAAATATACCTGAAACATATGCTCCAAATACTGTTCCTATACCAGCTCCAGATCCTGCAACACCAATTGTTGCTAATCCTGCTCCGATAAGTTTTGCTGCTTCTACTTCCATTTTTGTTGTCCTTTCTTTGTTTAATTAAAATTTAATGATCCGGATGAAGGGCGTCATTTAAATAGATACAAGTTAATATAGTAAATATGTATGCTTGAAGAGCTGCAATTAATGTTTCAAGTGCATATAAAACTACAAGAAAAATTAATGGAGCAAATCCAAGAAAACCAAGCATAACGATAAATCCCGCAAAGATTTTTAATATACTGTGACCTGCAAGCATGTTAGCGCACAATCTTACTGATAAACTGATTGGCTTGGATAAATAAGATATAATTTCAATCGGAACAATTAGAGGTGCCAGAAATATTGGAATACCTGATGGATAGAATATTCTAAGATAACCAAGGCCGTTCTTCATGAAACCAATTATGGTTACTGCTAAAAAAATTAGACCAGCAAATGCAAAGGTAACAATAAGATGACTTGTTACAGTGAATGTATAAGGAATAAGGCCTATAAAGTTACAAAAGAAAATAAACATGAACAAAGAAAAAATAAATGGGAAATAAGCTCTCCCTTGATCTCCAACCTGATCACGCAACATGTTGGCAATAAAGTTGTAGGATAGTTCGGATAACATTTGCATTCTGTTTGGTACAATGGACCGTTTTGATAAGCCTAAAATAAAAAGAGTCATTGTGGCTGCTATCGCGAAGACCATAAATAGGGATGAATTGGTAAATGAAATATCTATGCCCGCTATTTGCATCTCAGCAATTTTTGAGATTTCAAACTGATGTATTGGATCTATGGGATTATCTGCGGCCATTGAGTTATTTTTTAGTTATTTTGAAGGCTTTTTGCAACCCTAAAAACATTAAGAATTCCTGCTGCACTACCCAACAAGAAGAAGATAATTATAAACAAGGGTCGCGTCTCAAAATAATTGTCTGCCAAGATCCCTATACCAAGGCCAACGGCCATTGCTGCGACAATTTCAACCACTACTTTCATGATTTTTCCTATGGGTTTAGGACTATTTGGAGTGTCTGGTGTGGATGATTTTTTGGCTGCTTGAATTTTTTCTTGCAGGTTACGAATGTCGTTCTGATCAGATGACATTTAAGCCACAGCCCCGATTTCCTCTGCTTTTTTAAGATCCACGGAGACTATTTGACTAACTCCTCTCTCAGCCATCGTAACACCAAACAGCCTGTCCATTCTAGACATTGTAAGGGCATGGTGAGTTATTATTAAAAATTTAGTATTGGTCTTATCAGTTATGCTGTCTAACAGGCCACAGAATCTCTCTACATTAGCATCATCAAGTGGAGCATCGACCTCATCGAGTACACAAATCGGGGATGGATTAGTTAGAAACACTGCAAAGATTAATGATAGTGCAGTAAGAGCTTGCTCTCCACCTGAAAGAAGAGACATAGATTGCAATTTTTTACCTGGTGGACTTACCATCATCTCTAATCCAGCTTCTAACGGATCATCCGAGTCAATAAGCTCAAGATGAGCCTTGCCTCCATTAAATAATTTTACAAATACATCTTTAAAGTGACCATCTACAGTATCGAAAGCTTTCAATAACCTTGTTCTACCTTCTTTATTTAAATCTTCAATTGAGACTCTCATTTTTTTAATTGCACTTTCGAGATCTTCTTTTTCTTTTGTCATGTTCTCTAATTCATCATCGATTTCTTTTGTTTCTAAATCAGCTCTTAAATTTACTGCACCCATTGTTTCACGTTCTTGCTTTAATCTGTCTAATCTCATTTCAGTCCTGTCCGTATTGGTTTTCATCGTATCTAGATCCTCTGCAATATTTAAAACGCTTACGATATCATTTGGTACACAATTAAACTTTTCTTTTGACTCATCTTCTAACTCTTTCAATCTGGATTCTGCTAATTCTTTTGTAGCTTCCGTTCTTCCTTTTGACTCTCTAATATTAGCCAAATCATTTTGTGCTTTCCTAAGTTTGGCCTCAATTTTTTTGAGCTCATTATCCGCTT
>CACHLP010000032.1 GCA_902580665.1 uncultured Pelagibacteraceae bacterium
AAAATGGAAAGAGAAATTTTTAATCAATAGACAGATTAAGTTTAATAATATCCCCAGACATAAATTGCAGCGAATAAAAATAGCCACACAACATCTACAAAGTGCCAGTACCACGCAGCTGCTTCAAAACCAAAGTGATGATCAGCCTTAAAGTGTCCTGCAATTGATCTTCCTAAGCAAACGATGAGCATAACTGTTCCCATTAATACATGAAAACCATGGAAACCGGTTGCCATATAGAAAGTTGCTCCATAAATATGTCCCGAAAATGCAAAGTCAGCATGCATATACTCATAAACCTGGAAGCCCGTAAATATAATGCCAAGTCCTACTGTACACCAGAGACCTTGGATCAACTCTTTTCTATTTCCCTCTGTTAGCGCGTGGTGCGCCCACGTAACGGTGGTACCTGATAGCAAAAGTATAAGTGTATTTATCAATGGTATATGCCAAGGATCCATTAAATGTATTTCTGCCGGAGGCCAAACAGATCCTATTTGTTCAGTAGGGAATAAACTTGCATTGAAATAAGCCCAAAACCAAGCAACAAAGAACATAACTTCTGAAGCAATAAACAAGGTCATGCCGTACCTCAGACCAATCTGAACTACAGGCGTATGATGGCCCTGGTGTTCTCCTTCAATAATAATGTCTCTAAACCACATGTATGTAACATAAATTACAATAGCTAATCCAATAAGCATTAACCATAAGTCATCAGTTCTAAAGTAAATTACAGCCCCAATACACAAGATAAGCGCGCCAATTGAGGCTAAAAGTGGCCAAGGACTTGGTTCTACTAAATGATACTCATGAGAATTTGGATTACGTGAACTCATAGGAATTATGTATCACTGTTTTCGTAAAAGGTATAGGACAAAGTAACTTCGGATAGGTCTGCTACGTATTGATCATTTTTAATTTCAGGGTCGATATAAAAAGAAACTGGCATAATCTTTTTCTCATTAGCTTTTAATTCAGTATTTTGAAAACAGAAACATTCTATTTTGTTAAAGTATTTTGCTGCCTCAGCTGGAGAAACATTATATACAGCAGTTCCATTTAATGCTTGATCTGTATTATTGATTATAACATAGTTGATTAATTTATTTTCACCAATTTGAATTTGATGTGTTCTTTGCTCAGGAAAGAAATCCCAGTTCAGAGTTGATCCAACGTTTGAGTCAAGTCTTACATCTATGAGAGAGTCAGTTATATAAACACTTTCTTGAGAGAAAATTTTTGGAGTACCTCCAAAACCTGTAACTTTACAAAAGTAATTATATAGTGGCACAGATGCATAGGCTAATATTACCATGAATATAACAATGCCAAGCAAGCCTGCTGCTAGGGAAGTATTTGAACTATATTTTAAATTAAAAAAATTCATTTATACGAGACTTAACCTGTAGATTGTGTATGTAAAGAATAAGGCAACAAAAAAAACAAGTATTAATGCTGTAATTATGTTCCTTCTTTTTATTTTTTTATTAATCATAATATGTTCCATAACAAATTATCAATAAGGAGGATTGCAAAAATATTAAAGAGATAAATAATGGAAAAGAAGAATAGAGTTTGTGCTTTTTTTTCTAATAACTTGCTGTGATCCACATATTTTCTAAGATCTAATGCTAAATATATAAAGCAGATACCCATAATAGATGACAAAATTCCAAAGAATAATGAATAGTAGTAACTCATTAGAAGTGTTACAGGTAAGAGTGTTAATGAATAAGCTATAATTAAACTAACTGTCTTTTTATTTCCGACAACCAGTGGCATCATTGGAATACCTGCCCTTTTATAGTCATCAGATTTATAGAGTGCGAGTGCCCAAAAATGTGGCGGGGTCCATAAAAAAATTAAAATAAAAAGCAGGCTAATTTCAGGAGATATACTGCCAGTAACAGCTGTCCATCCGATAATTGGGGGGAACGCTCCAGCGGCTCCGCCGATAACAATATTCTGTGGAGTTCTTTTCTTTAGCCATATTGTATAGACAAAAATATAATAGAGTATAGTAAGAAGAAGAATTGAAGCAGATAGCAAGTTTGCAACATAGTATAAAAGATAAATTGAAAATACTGACAAAGTAATTCCATAAATAAGAGCTCCATTCGCACTGATAAGCCCCATAGGTAACACTCTATTCTTAGTTCTCTCCATTAAGAGGTCCGTCTTTCTTTCATACCACATGTTTAATGCACCAGATGCACCTGATCCAATCGAGATAGCTAGTATTATTAAAGCTCCTTCATAGATTGTTATAAATCCTGGAGCAATAATCATGCCTACAAAGCTAGTAAAGATAGAGAGAGACATAACTCTTGGTTTTAATAAAGAGATGTAGAAACCAACCTTTGAAAAAAATGAATTGATCCCAATTTCTTGTTTATCAGAAACTGAAGATATATTTACCATGCGACCTAACTACTTTACTTCTGGTAGCTCCTCAAATTGATGGAAAGGTGGTGGAGATGATAACGTCCATTCTAATGTAGTTGCTCCTTCACCCCAAGGATTGTCAGCTGTTTGTTTCTGTCTCACAAAAGCATGAACAAGCATTATGAAGAATACAGCTAATCCAATTAAAGTAACAAATGAGCCAATTGAAGATATATAGTTCCAACCAGCGTAAGCATCAGGATAATCTACATACCTCCTAGGCATGCCTGCAAGACCTAAGAAATGCTGAGGGAAGAATATTAAATTAACCCCTACAAATGTTAACCAAAAGTGTAATTTACCCAATAGTTCAGAGTAATCACTTCCAAACATTTTACCAAACCAGTAGTAAAAACCACTGAAGATTGCAAACACTGCACCCATTGATAGTACGTAATGGAAATGAGCCACAACATAGTATGTGTCATGTAAAGAGTGATCTATGCCTGCATTAGCCAGAACAACTCCGGTAACTCCGCCCACAGTAAATAGGAAAATAAATCCTATTGCCCACAACATAGGAGTCTTAAGCTCTACTGAACCACCCCACATTGTCGCAATCCATGAAAATACTTTGATGCCAGTAGGTACAGCAATCACCATAGTTGCAAAAATGTAGTAAGCCTTAACATCTGCATCCATGCCAACAGTATACATATGGTGAGCCCAAACAATAAAACCTAGGAAACCAATTGAAACCATCGCATAAGCCATACCAAGATAACCAAATACAGGTTTCTTAGAAAATGTTGCTACAACGTGACTAACGATCCCAAAACCAGGTAAAATAAGAATGTAAACTTCAGGATGTCCAAAAAACCAGAATAAGTGCTGGAATAAAACAGGATCTCCACCCTCGGCGGCACTGAAAAATGCCGTGCCAAAGTTCCTATCGGTAAGGAGCATTGTTATAGCTCCAGCCAATACAGGAAGAGATAATAGTAATAAAACAGCTGTGACAAGAATGGACCAAACAAAGAGGGGCATCTTGTGTAAAGTCATGCCAGGCGCTCTCATATTAAAAATTGTCGTTATAAAATTTATCGCACCAAGTATTGAGGAAGCCCCAGCTAAGTGAAGAGAAAAAATTGCTAAGTCAACAGCAGGACCTGGCGAGCCTAAATTTGCAGAAAGCGGTGGGTAAATCGTCCAACCACCTCCAACGCCTGGGCCACCGGATGTACCATCAACAAAAAGTGAAGCGATTAATAAAATTAAGGATGCTGGCAATAACCAAAATGAAATGTTATTCATTCTAGGAAAAGCCATATCTGGGGCACCGATCATTAGAGGAACTATCCAGTTGCCAAATCCTCCAATCATAGCTGGCATGACCATAAAAAATATCATTAACAAACCATGACTTGTAACCAGAACGTTATAAAGATTGTGATCACCACCTAATATTCCATCACCAGGATACATTAGCTCCATTCGCATTAAAACTGACATACCAGTTCCGACTAAGCCAGCAATAATTGCAAAAATTAAGTATAAGGTTCCTATATCTTTATGATTTGTAGAATATAGATATCTTCTCCATCCCGTTGGATGATGGTCATGACTCCCTACTTGATCTGCTGTTATGTCCGCCATTTTTATTTACTCCTTTTAATAAAAAAATAACCTAGTTCTTTGCAATTTCAAACGTTTCACTTGAATAGTCTATTTCAGACGATGCATATTCTTCTTTTGCAAAGTCGAGCCAATCGTTAAATTCACTTTCTGATACAACCTTAACATTAATTGGCATGAATGCGTGCTTAGCCCCACACAACTCTGAACATTGACCGTAATAAATACCTTCTTTATTAGCCTTAAACCATGTTTCATTCAATCTACCAGGTACCGCATCCATTTTTACTCCAAATGCAGGAATGGTCCATGCATGAAGGACATCTGCAGATGTGATTTGAAGTTTGACTACCTTGTTTACAGGTACAACAATCTGTGTATCTGTCTCTAGGAGCCTCAACTTAGGATCTGATAGCTCGTTTTCTAAAAGCATATTTGCGTCGAACGCGATGTCTTCATAATCAGGATATTCGTAGGTCCAATACCATTGATTGCCAATTGCCTTAATGGTCAAGTCAGCTTTTGGAATTGTTTCTGAAACATACAGCAATCTAAAAGATGGAATAGCTATAATTATTAAAAGTATTACGGGTATTACAGTCCATAATATTTCAATGACTGTATTATGAGTTGTAGTAGATGCAACTACATTTCTCTTACTGTTAAACCTAAACATTATGTAAAGAAGCAAACCTAAGACAAGTAAAGAAATACCGGTTATAATTGGCATAAGGATGTAACTATGGAAAGATATAATATCTGACATCAAATCAGTTGCTGGCTCCTGAAAGCTAAGTTGCCAGTTTTCTGATTTACCCTCTTTAGCAAATGCTGCAAAAGGCAAAAAAACTAATATACAAACTTTTAAGAATATGCTCATTGTTTGAGTAAATATTGAAAATATGTGTGTTAACATTATCTACTAATATATACTGTTTAAATTCTTAGAAACTATGAGTAATTTTGCGACAGTTTGACGCAATTTTTATTAGTTTTTAGGGTTTTTTTAGTATAAATTTTAGAAACTAAAGAAATTTCATCGAGCATTTGAATATGAGCAAAGACATAAAGAATCAATCAACTGATAGCCTATTCTTCTCTAGAAGCAATCTAGATAATAACAGTGTTGATAAAATAGTTTCAAACGCTCTTCACAAGGCCGATGATGGTGAACTATTCATGGAATTTTGTGAGAGTGAAAGCTTTGTCTACGATGATCAAAGATTAAAAAATGCCTCTTTTGATACATCGAAGGGTTTTGGTTTGAGAGCTGTTGCAGGTGAAAGTTCTGGCTATGCTCATTCATCTGACATAGATGAAAAATCTCTTAAAAAAGCATCTGATACAGTAAATTTTGTTACCAAAGACAACAATGCAAATTTTAATACTGCGTTTTCCCAGACTAATAGAAAACTATACAAAGAAGCAAACCCTATTAATGAAACAGAATTTTCTGAAAAAGTTAATGTATTAAAAGAGATCGATGAATATGCACGTTCAAAAAATTCCCAGATTAAACAAGTCTCCGCATCTTTAAATGGTGAGTGGCAAGCAGTTCGTATCTACAGACCAGGAGGAATTGTTATAGAAGATCTAAGGCCATTAGTCAGATTGTATATTTCAATTGTATTGGAAAAAGATGGTAGACAAGAAAATGGAAGCAGGGGTTCAGGTGGCAGAGTGGATTATTCATCTTTTCTAGATCCAAGTCATTGGAAACAACAAGTAGACGATGCCATTAATCAAGCAGAGATAAATTTAACTTCGGTAGATACACCTGCAGGTGAAATGGATGTGGTACTTGGTCCAGGATATCCGGGAGTACTTCTTCATGAAGCGATTGGACATGGACTTGAAGGAGATTTTAATAGAAAAAAAACATCTGCATTCTCCAATTTACTTGGAGAGAAAATTGCTGATGAAGCAGTAACTGTAGTTGATGATGGCACTATTGACTCAAGAAGAGGATCTCTAAGTGTAGATGATGAGGGAACACCTACGAGTTGTACTACTTTAATTGAAAATGGAATTTTGACGGGGTATATGCAAGATCGGCTCAATTCAAGATTGATGGGAGTTAGTCCAACAGGAAATGGACGAAGAGAAAGTTACGCACATTTACCAATGCCGAGAATGACGAATACTCACATGTTGTCTGGAAACAGAGATCCAAAAGAAATTCTAAAGTCAGTAAAAAATGGATTGTACGCAGTAGATTTTGGTGGTGGTCAAGTAGATATTACCAGTGGAAAGTTTGTATTCACTTGCACAGAAGCTTATAAAATTGAAAATGGGGTTGTTACAAATCCTGTCAAAGGAGCTACGTTGATAGGTAATGGACCAGACGTGCTTAAAAGAGTAAAGATGGTCGGTAACGATTCAAAAATGGATAGTGGTATAGGAACTTGCGGTAAAGATGGCCAGAGTGTTCCTGTAGGTGTTGGTCAGCCAACTATGTTAATTGAAAACTTAACTGTCGGTGGCACTGCTACTGCTTAACTTACTTGTCGATCCTGATCTTTCCAATAAGGTTCACGTAATACTTTTTTAAGAACTTTACCACTTGCATTTCTAGGAACTTCGTCGATAAAATCAATTGACTGAGGTTTTTTATAGCTTGCAATTCTGTCTTTACAAAAATTGATTACATCTTCCTCGGTTAAATTGGAACCTTCTTTTTTTACAATACAAGCTTTAACAACTTCACCATATTTTTCATTAGGTACGCCAATGACGGCGGCATCAATAATATCCGGATGAGCAAACAAGGCTGCTTCTACTTCTGTTGAATAAATATTCTCACCACCTGATACTATCATGTCTTTTATTCTATCTTGGATATAAACAAATCCCTCTTCATCCATTCGTCCAGCATCGCCAGTGTGCATCCATCCACCCATTAATGCCTTTTCTGTTTCTTCTTTTTTATTCCAGTACCCTTTC
>CACHLP010000033.1 GCA_902580665.1 uncultured Pelagibacteraceae bacterium
GATTTTTTAAATTCATCTTCTTTGCCGCACTAAGGCACAACTCTTTTTTTTGATTAAACTCACTGCTTGATAAAATTCTTTCAGTATTACTATCAATAATTAGAAAACTATAATCATCAAAAATATTAACTAATTCGTAAGATCTACTGAGAGTATTTAGGTATAAAGCCTGATTGTGATTACCTAAAACAGAAACAAATTGATCCATTATGCCACCACCAACTCCCACAAAACTATTTTCAATGTCATATGCTAAATCGATAAGTTCATCATCAGACATATTTGTTTTATAAAAATTATTTAGAGCCTTTAAAGTGCTTACTGTCATTGCGGCTGAGGACGAGAGTCCAATTCCTAATGGAAGGGTACTGCTTATGTTAAAAGACAGTTCTTTGATTATAATTGAATATTTTTCTCCAAAGAATAGACATGACCCAATTATAAAATCTGCCCAATCGTCTGTTTTTTTTAATTTTTCAATTGATAAAGTTTTTTGATACTTGTCTGAGGCTATAGAAATACAATCAATTTCACGGTTCTTACTTAATTCGCAGATTATTGAGTTTTTTATCTGTAAAGGTAATACACATCCTCCATTATAGTCTAAATGTTCACCAATTAAGTTTACTCTCCCGTAGCCTTCACCAACTGAGACTGCTTTCATCATTTGATCTTATCTTTGTTTTAACTCTGTAAATACTTTTTTATAGAAAATACTATCGTATTTATTAAAGTACATTACGACGATCGCTATTGTTCCAGCGATAGATGGAAAAATGTAACCCATAATGAAAAGACCATTCAATGTCTCATCACTTTGTATTGCTGAATTTGCCATATAATTTGTGTTATCTAATATTACTCCTGCTAACCAAGCACTAAATCCAACACTTAACTTGAACACAAATACATGAGCAGAATTAAGTATTCCTTCCGCTCGAAATCCTGATTTCCACTCGCCATACTCAACTGTATCAGCAATCATTGACCAAGCCATTACACCTGCCATACCAAAACCAACAAATCCAGGACTAGCAATGAATGCTAATAACCAAAAGTTTTCATAACCTGTGATAAAATAAATTATTAAGTCTGTAAAAACATAAAGAAAAGTTCCAATCATAAATAAAGTTTTCTTTTCAAATTTGTGTTTTACTAAATTTACTACATATGCTCCAAGCATAATTTGTAGAATCACACTCAGTAAAATTGGACTAAAGTATGCTTCTAATTGTAAGTTATATTTAACAAAATAGATTACTGTAAGTTGTTTAATATTGTTCGCTATCCAGGTAGTAAGAAGAGCTAATACTACAAAGTGTAATGGAAAATTTGTAAAAACCATTTTTATGATTTTTTTTAATCCAACACGTTTTTCATAAGGCTTAGAATAAATTTCTTTAGTATTAAAGAAGCAAAGAAAAGCAAAAATTGCTCCCATGAAAGCTAAACAACCCACCACAAATGGGAATCCATATTGGGGAGAACTAAATAGGCCAACTAAAGGCAATGTTAATACTGCAACAGCAATTGATCCCGAACTGGCCCCTAAAAATCTGAATGAAGCTAGAGAAGTCCTCTCATCTCGATCTTGGGTCATGGCAGGAATTAATGAGCCAACTGGTATAGCAATAATTGTATATAGTGTAGTGAAAGTTATGTAGGTGAAAAGAGCCCAGTAAAATTTTCCTGTTTGAGATAAATCGGGTGAAGTAAAACACAGTATGATCATTATTAAAGCAGGTACAGATCCAAATAAAATATAGGGTCTAAATTTCCCCCATCTTGTGGAAGTATTATCTGCTATGTACCCCATTATGGGATCAGTGAATGCATCCCAGACTTTCGCTATGAAAAATACTAACCCTGCCTGTGTTGGCGATAAACCAAAAATATCTGTGTAGAAAAACAGTAGGTAAAATACGGTTAACTGCCACATGATATTTATCGCAAAGTCTCCTCCGCCATAAAATATCTTTGATCTGGTACTTAGTTTCATAAATTTTTATAAGTTGTTTCTACTAACTTTAAAGCACGTTGGTCACCTAACATCGATCCAGTAAGTAAATTCATAGTGTAAGCAAAACTCAGTCCGTTTTCGGGATCACCGAAAGCCATAGAGCCACCCCAACCAGTATGACCAAAAGCTTTACTGCTCTTTCCAAAAAGTTTACCACCTCCCACACTGTATCCTGCGCAGCTCCATTGCATAGGTGATTTCATAACGTTGTCATCACCGCTGACGGCAACCGCTGTTACTAATTTAAAAGTTTCATTTGATATGAAGTTATTTGACTGATGATTTATAAAGTGATCATAAATTTTTGCAATCGATCGTGAATTTCCATGACAATTCATTGCAGGAATTTCGGCCAGTCTCCATTCTGAAGTATTTGCTGTTTTGGTTCTGTTAGCTGGATTCAGGAATGCAGTTATCAAATAATTATCAACATTTTCTGGATTACTAAAAGCTTTGCGTAAACTTTCAGAACTTATTAACTCAGCAATATTGTCATGATATGTCTCAGGAGTTCCAATAAAGCACTTTGCTTTCAGGGGCGCACTAAGAAGTTCATTCAAATTTTTTCCAACTGATTTTCTTGTAATTCTTTTAATTAATTCTCCAACGAGAAAGCCAATAGTTTTAGGATGATAGCAAATTTCTTTGTTGGGTTCATGGAAAGGTTTTTGTTTCGCAAGTAACTCACAAACATAATCCCATTTATAAAAATCTGTTTCATCAAGAGGCTCCCTCCAACCATAAAGACCTGCCTGATGCGATAAAAGTGTTTTTACCTTAATATCATTTTTTCCATTTTCAGAAAATTCTGGCCAATAATCGCAAACTCTTTTTTCTAATTCTAAATCACCATTATCAATTAGTTTTGCAACTACCATGGCAACAATTCCTTTACTGGTTGAATGAACATTGACCATTGTCTCTTTATTCCAGCTTATTTTTTTGTCACGGTCTTGAAAACCACCATAAAGATCTATAATCGGCTTACCATCCTTATATACAGCAAATGATGCGCCAACTTCCTCATCACTTTCAATATTTCTCTTGAAAAGTTCATAGGTTTCTTGGAACTTTTCTTCAAATTCTCCATACTCTGTAACAGAATTCATAGTGCTCATTTATAGTGTAATAAAATTAAATTTATATATTCTTCTTTTAGATTATATGAGCGAAGTAAATAACAAAACATATTTAATTGGTTTTATTCTTGCATTATCTGCTGGTTTGATATGGAGTTTTGGCGCACCTACTGTTCGCTATATGGTTGATGCTGAAATTTATCAATGGCATTATCTATTTTGTAGAGGCATTGTGGTAGCAACAATTCTCTTAATCTTTCTAATTTATCAAGAAGGATTAGCATTCAGACATAATTTTAAAAGGGTAGGTATTTCAGGTTTAATTGGCGGTTTGGGTTTAGCCGCAGCATTTATTTTTTTTATATTTGGAATGACTTTTACCTCTGCAGCAACAACGTTATTTATGATTGGAACTCAACCTTTATTTGCGGGACTGTTTGCTTATATTTTTCTTAGAGAAAAAGTTGGAATAATCACAGCTATTGCATGTTTTGTTTCGTTGTTTGGTATGTTTTTAATGGCATACAACGACTGGTATGCTGGCACATTTTTAGGTTGGACTTTTGGATTATTTTGTTCGATTGGTTTTGCAATATTTGCTACAACTTTAAGATGGCAGCCTGATACACCAAAATTTACAACGATCATTATTGCTGGGATTGCATGCTCATTATTTTCGATGTGCATGATCATTTATCTTAATGACGGTTATACAATGCCGCTTAGAAATATATTATTAAGTATGATGCATGGTTCTTTTGTAGCAATAGGGTTGATACTTTTAAGTATAGGTGCACGCTATTTGCCAGCCGCTGAATTCATGCTTCTCTCTCTTACAGAAGTAGTAGGGGGAGTCATATGGTGTTGGATACCTCTTTTTGGAGTAAACGAGGTGCCTTCAACATTCACTCTTATCGGAGGTATGATTATAATTATTGCAATCAGCTTCTATGCTTTAGGATCAAACCAGAAAACATCACCACCAACTTTATGAGTAAAGAGTTTATTGAATGAATGAAATAGTATCTAATAACTGGAACTATCCGACACCTATATGGTTTGGGCTTTCACGTAGACTTGAAATTGTAGAGGCACTTAATGAGTTATCTATAGCCAAACCAATGATTGTTACCGACCCAAATTTTGCAGAAAATGAAAATTTTATTGATATCCTTGCTATTCTTAAAAAGAATAAGATCGAATTCTCAGTATTTTCAAATATAAAAGGAAATCCCACGGGTAAGAACGTAACGGATGGTGTTGCTCAATTTAATTCAAGCAAAAGTGATGGTATAATTATTATTGGTGGAGGAAGTTCTTTGGATGCTGGAAAGGCCATTGCTTTCATGTCGAAGCAAAGTGAGGACCTATGGTTTTTTGAAGATGTCAGCGACAATTGGAAACAAGCTGTAACCGATAATCTGCCACAAGTAATTGCAATGCCAACTACCTCAGGAACTGGTTCAGAGACAGGAAGAGCCTCACTTATTGTTGATGAAGCAGATATGACAAAAAAAATTATTTTCCACCCGTCTTTCTTGCCTGATTTAGTCGTTCTTGATCCTGAGTTAACTTTGAGCTTACCCCCTCACTTAACTGCTGCCACAGGAATGGATGCACTTGCACATTGCTTAGAAGCTTATTGCGCACGAGGATTTCATCCAATGGCAGATGGGATTGCTATAGAGGGAATTAAGAATGTTAAGGATCAATTGGTCACTGCTTATAACGAACCAAAAAATATTCATGCCAGAAGCAAGATGTTAGTAACCTCATCCATGGGTTCCACAGCTTTTCAAAAAGGGTTAGGAGCTATTCATTCATTGTCACATCCGATAAATGCAGTAAATGATATTCATCATGGTTTATCAAATGCCATTTTCATGCCTTATGTTCTTAGCTTTAATAAAGATGTAATTGAAGATAGAATTATTTCTCTATCAAAATATTTAGATCTAAAAAAGAAATCATTTGACGGATTCATTGAATGGATCTTGGACTTGAGAAGTAATCTTTCTATACCTCATACACTTAAAGAGTTGAATGTTGATTTTGATTTTGACTTACTATCGGAAATGGCTTTAAAAGATCCATCCACTCAACCTAATCCCAAAGATATATCTTTAGATCAAATGAAGAATCTTTACATAAATTCATACGAAGGTATTCTATAACTATGATCAAAACAGAAAAATTAATCTATGGTGCACTTAATTCTGATCAAAAATTTGAAGGCTCAATCAGTTATGATGATAGTATAAGTAATCATCGTCCTGGTATCCTTGTTTGCCATGCATATGGCGGGCATTCATCTTTTGATATTGCGAAAGCTGAAAAATTGGCTGAATTAGGTTATTTTGCTTTTGCAATTGATCTCTATGGTCAGGGTAGACGAGGTTCTAACCCAGAGGAATCAATGGCACTTATGAATGAATTTAATTCAGACAGAGTGTTGCTTCAAGAACGCATGATAAATGCGTTTGAAACTCTTAAAAACTTTGATCAAGTTGATAAGAATAAAACTGGGGCCATCGGGTTTTGTTTTGGTGGCAAGTGCGCTCTTGATCTTGCAAGATCTGGCGAGGATATTAAAGGGGTTGTTAGTTTCCACGGACTTTATGATGCTCCAACAGCGAGTACTGGAAAGCACTTAAAAGGAACATTAAAAATTGATAGTTCGATCTTAATTTTGCATGGCTATGATGATCCTATGGCTACTCCAAAAAGTGTGATTGAACTCGCTGATGAATTAAATTCAAAAAAAGCTAAATGGCAAATTCACGCGTATGGTAATGTAGGCCATGCTTTTACTAATCCAGAAGCTAATCAGAAAGAAAGCGGATTATTTTATGACCAATATGCTGATGAGCATTCTTGGAATGAAATGAAAAATTTCTTTTCAAAATTATATTCGTAAATATTAATTAATATTAGTGATTTCGACTTTTTCAGAACCAACTGGCAGTATCGCCATCGTTCCATCATCTGCTAATGACCAATTGTTTGGACGTACTTCATTAACGCCTCTCACAAAAATTATTTTCGCAATGAAATTTTGAGGGGCTGGTGTCAGATGATAGAATATTAACTCTTTTACATTTGCTTCATTGGCAGCTTGGGCAGCCTCAATTGGAGAAGCATGATAATCCTGAATATCATAATAGACAGAAGATAATAAGGGATTAACGTCTTTAGAAATTTCTTCTAATCTTCCTATCATATTTTGAGAGAGAGCATCATGAAACAGTAAGTCTGCATTTTTAGCTTGTTCAACTA
>CACHLP010000034.1 GCA_902580665.1 uncultured Pelagibacteraceae bacterium
TATCTCATTAACTGGAGGCGCAATATTCTTATTCATAGCTGACACTAACGTTCACCTACTCTCATGATGCGATTGAAAAGATTCATTATGATTGAAGTAAAGAGACTGAGAAATAAGTATACTCCCATAACCATCCCAATAATTTCTATGGCTTGGCCAGTTTGCATAAGTGCAGTTCCTGCAAAAACTAAAACCAGGTCTGGGTAGGCAATGGCAGCTGCAAGTGAGGAATTTTTAGTTAGATTTAAATATTGATTTGTTAAAGGAGGAACAATTACTCTCAGAGCTTGTGGGATTATTATTAGCCTCAAAACTAAGCCTTCTTTTAGTCCCACTGATCTTGCTGCTTCAGTTTGGCCTTTAGAAACAGCCATGATACCAGCTCTCACAACTTCTGCAATGAATGCTGCGGTATACATTGAAAGAGCAAAAGTTAGGGCTACAAGCTCGGGTATTAATCTCATGCCTCCTTTATAATTAAAGCCTTTAAGTTCTGGGACATCAAAAGATACAGGAAAGCCAGTTGCCGTTAGAGCTGCAAAAAATACTCCTACTACTAAAGCTACTGAGACATAGAACGCAGGGAATGTGATTCCAGTCCTATTTTGTCTTCGCTTTGACCAGATAAAAATTGAAATAGAAATTAATATGGTTATCCAGAACAAATAAAAAATTATTGATGAGCCTTCACCAAAGTTGGGATCAGGTAAAAATAAGCCTCTATTATTTAAAAAGATAGAGTCCATAAATTCTATACTTTGTTTTGGCTTGGGTAAGGCCCTGAGAACTGCAAAATACCAAAAAAATATTTGAAGCAAAAGAGGGATGTTTCTAATTACTTCTATATAAGTTTCAGCAATCTTAGCAATAAGCCAATTTGAGGATAAACGCATGATGCCAAATGCGAAACCAACAATTGTGGCAAAAAATATACCAATGCCTGCTACAAGTAATGTATTAAGTAGGCCTACAATAAATGCATCAAAGTAAGTTGAAGTTGGGGAATATTCTATAAGAGTCATTCCAATATCAAATTGAGACTCTACCCCTAAGAAATGAAAACCACTGGCTAAACCACGCGCCATCATATTTTCAGCAGTATTTTGAACTATATAATAAACACCGAGAATTACTAATGATAGTGTGATTGCTTGATAAAATGTTCCTTGAACATTCCTATTGAAGATAAAATTCGAAAATTTGGAAGGTCTCATAAGTATCTTAGTTTAGATATATTCTACAATATTTAGACTTAAATCACATAAAAAAAGGAAGGCCAAATTAATGACCTTCCTATCTTAACTTAAAGTAATCTTACTTAAAAATTAAAGCAAATTATCTTGCTGGCGGCGCGTATAGAACTCCACCATTTTTATAAGAAGCGTTCGGCGAACCTGCTCTTGCAAGACCCACAGGAGTGCTTTCTCCAACGTGTTTCTCGTAAACATCACCATAGTTACCAACTTTTGTAACAATGTCATAAGACCAGCTGTCACCCAAGTTTAGGCCAGCGCCTGTTCCACCTTCTTTACCACATAGTCTTGCAACTACTGGGTTAGAAGTCATAGCACAAGTTGTTTTTGCATTTGATTGAGTTAAACCAAACTCTTCAGCTTCAATCATTGCATTAAGTGACCATCTTACAACGTCAGCCCAGTCGCCATCACCTTCTCTAACAACAGGACCTAAAGGTTCTTTAGAAATTGTTTCAGGCAATACAACATGCGCATCAGGATCAGCAAGCTTTGTTCTTTGTGCAGCTAAACCAGATTTATCAGTTGTGTAAGTATCACATCTACCTTCATCATAAGCATTTACAACTTCGTCTGCTTTTTCAAAAACAACTGGCTCATAAGCCATACTGTTTGCTCTAAAGAAGTCAGCCATGTTTAGCTCTGTAGTTGTACCAAGGTTAGTACAAACACTTGCCCCATCTAATTCCATAGCGCTTGTGATACCTGAGTCTTTTCTAACCATGAAACCTTGTCCATCGTAGAAATTAACGCCAGCAAACTCTAAACCAATTTGAGCATCACGTGACAAAGTCCAAGTTGTATTCCTTGATAATACATCAATTTCACCAGCTTGAAGTGCCGTAAATCTCTCTTTAGCTGTTAGAGGAACATATTTTACCTTGTCCGCATCACCAAAAATAGCTGCTGAAACTGCACGACATACGTCTACATCAATGCCACTCCAGTTACCATTTTCGTCTGGGTTTGAGAAACCGGGAACACCCTGACTCACACCACAGTTGAAAAATCCTTGATCTTTAACAGTGTCAAGAGTACCTGCATAAGCGGCCGGTACCATCAATACTGAACAAACAAAACCAAGAATTATATTTTTTATATTATTCATAAATGATTAATCCTTTTTTTTTAATTAATTAATTAAACTTATGTTTAAATTATAAGCATAGATCAAGCAGGAATCTAAACAAAAAAAACCTTCAATAGATTAAATGATACGTCTTCAATATGTAGTATATAATTCTCACTGAGACACAATCTGTCGTGCTGAAGTAATTCTAATATCTACTTCTTTCATATCTTTTTTTACTAAAGATTGAGCCAATGCATACTCTTCTTTTGTAAGCTGGTTAATTAAATCATCAATCCCTTCAACTCCAGCCCCACACAAAGACGCAATATTACATTGCAAATACCATCGCACTGATTGTACGAGATCTTTTTTTACACCATCACCAAACTCATACATGTTTGCTATATTATATTGCGCTTCAGGAACACCTCGTTCGGCAGCAAACAGGTAATAGTTAAAAGCTTTTTTATAATTTGGCCAAAAAACCCAATGATCGTCATAGTACTCACCAATTGCATAAGCAGCTCGGGGGTCTTGTTCATTTTCATATAATTGTAAAAAAATTTCATATGCTTTTTTATAGTTTGATGTGTAGTCGTTATAATCAAACGTGCCATTTTCTTTTTCAAAAATATTTTCTTCTGTCTCATAACCACCTGTACAAAAATCTTGAATTTTACATAGTCTATGTGTAGTTGCGTCATTATAAAGTAATGCTAGTACATAATTAGCGTCATTGCTCCCTGCCGTTGCTTGGTCTTGTAAAAGAAGAATTGCCTCTTCTTTATTACCTTGCATGAATAAGTCATAAAAATTGTCAGAAGCATAGGTTTGTGGAATGAATAAACTAATAAATAAATATAAATAAATAATCTTTTTCATTTTTTTATTGGCGCGCCCGAGAGGATTCGAACCTCTGACCCACAGCTTAGAAGGCTGTTGCTCTATCCAGCTGAGCTACGGGCGCTTATTTAAAATTATCTGCGTAAGATTTACTTATAACTTTCCTCACAGAGGTTTCAAGAACTTCATACTCTAAATTATTTGATTTCGCAAAATGAATAGCATCTTCCTTTGTCTTAAAGTTTAATTGAATTTGTGATGAAGTATTGCTACCTCCATTCCAACCCATCATTGTATCTCTTTTTTGATTTTTTTTATCTACGATTTTCAAAACCCATTTATTAAATTTCGATCTCCCAGACTGCATTGCAGTTTTAGAAGGCTTATAAATTTTTGCCTTCATCTCCTAACCCTCTGCACCATCGAGCTTTAGTAAGTCACTGTATAAGTCTGTACGTCTGTCTCTAAACACTCCCCAGACATTTCGCAAATTTTCTGCTTCATCTAGATTTACTTTGCCTATCAATACCTCTTCTTGGTCTCTACCTGCCTCAGCAATTTTATCTCCAATATGGTTAGTAATAAATGATCTTCCATAAAAGAAATTTGATATTTCTTCACCTTGTTCTTTTCCAATTCTATTTGACGCAACTACGGGTATTTGATTTGCTGCAGAATGACCAATCATTGCCCTTTGCCACATATCTGAACTATCAAATCCATCATCTTCTGGCTCGCCTCCAATTGCGGTTGGATAAAGAAGAACCTCCGCACCTTTCAAGGTCAATATTCTAGCAACTTCTGGAAACCATTGATCCCAACAGATTCCAATACCTATTTTTGCGTAAGCTGTATCCCAAACATTAAATCCTGTATCCCCAGGATTAAAATAAAACTTTTCCTGATATCCAGGTCCATCTGGTATATGAGATTTTCTATATTTTCCAAGTATATTGCCATCTGCATTGATTACTGCAATAGCGTTGTAGTGTGCTCTGTTTGCTTTTTCAAAAAAACTTACTGGAAGTACTACTTTTAGTTCAGATGCTAATTTCGACATCTTTGCTAATGTGGGATGGTTTTCAAATGGCTTTGATAGTCCAAATAATTCATCTTTTTGATCCATACAGAAGTAAGTTGACTCAAATAACTCTTGAATAAGTATAATCTGAGCTCCCATACCAGCTGCTTTTCTTATTATGCTCTCTGCTTTATCAACATTTTCTGAAGTGTTTTTTGAGCAAGTCATTTGAGTTGCTGCTAAAATTACTTCTCTCATTTCACACTCCTTGGTTGTTGTTGTGTAATGCAATGAATATTTCCGCCACCGAGCAATATATCACGACCATCAAGACATACAATCTGTCTATTAGGAAACTGCGATCTAATGACCTTTTCTGCATTTTCATCAGCGTCGTTATCTCCAAAAATTGGAAATATTATTGCGTCATTCGCAATATAAAAATTAATATAAGAACTTGGTTCATCATCATCGGGTATAATCCTTTTTTGTGACATTTCTAATTCAATTATATTAAACGGCTTTCCATTTTGATCTTTTGAGGTTTTTAATATATCTAAATTTTCAGACAAAAGATTATAATATGAGTCACTCTTATCATGGGATATCATCGTCAAAATAGTATCACTATTTGAAAAGCAAGCGACATTGTCTACGTGACCATCTGTACCTTCATCTGTGCCATGTTTTAACCAGATAATATTATCTATTCCAAAATAATTTTTTAAATTGCGTTCGATTTGGTCTTTCGAAAGATCTGGGTTTCTATTTTTATTCAATAAGCATTGCTCCGTGGTAATTAAAGTACCTTTTCCATTCACATGAATAGAGCCGCCCTCCAAAACCATATTATTTTTGAAATATTTAGCGTTTGAATGATTGATCATGAACTTTGCAACTTTATCATCAAGTTCATAGTTTTCTTTATAACCCCAACAATTAAAATCGGAGTCAACTCCTCCTAACTGATTTTTTTCATCAAGCAAAAATATAGCTCCTGAATCTCTGCACCACGCATCATTTATAGGTAGCTCTAAGATTTCAACATTGTTATTCAATAATTTTGTTGCACTTTTAAGATCACTTGGATTAACAATCATTAATAATTTCTCAAATTTACTAATTGCATTAGCAACATTGGCCCAAGCAATACGACCTTTATCTAATTCAAAATGAGACCATGAAGTTGTTGCATTCGTCGGAAAAGTTTCTGTTGGCCATTGCATCCAACAACATTCATGAGGATACCATTCAGGTGGCATATAAAATAAAGATTCAGCTGGTGTACTCATATTTTTTTGGTCGGGGCGGCAAGATTCGAACTTGCGACCCTCTGGTCCCAAACCAGATGCGCTACCAGACTGCGCTACGCCCCGACAGTGTTTTAGTTTCTCTTTTACCAAATAAACCTAAGAAAATAAGGATTAAATAACAATCAATACTAGTGAGCCAGTATATTACAGTTTGTTTCAGTGTATACCAATGTGTACCTTGTGTGTACCTTGAGCCAAAACTAATCGTTTTTTGCTTATTTTCATAAGTCATATATTTAAAAACTTCAAACATAACAGGCGGTAAACTATGTTATTTTGATATGGAAGTCCAGTTGTGAAAATTGATAGTTTCAAAGAGGACTAGCTTTTGCCTTATCTTTATTTGCTAGCATTATGTCAATCCAAGCTAGTGAATGTTTTAAATAATAAGCACGACCTATTATGACAAAAATTAATATCTTTTTTTTTTTAACAGAATGCTAAGATTCAATAAAATTTAAAGGAGAAAAAATGAAAAAAATTTATATTTGTATTTTATTTATTATATCAGTAATTGAAATCACTTATGCAGATACCCTGCTTAATCTCAAAGCATTGGGTGGTACTTCATTCTCTATGAGTAGCTATGATACTAATTCAGGTGAGGAAACTCTACTTCTTAATTTTACAAGCCCATATGGAACATGTGCAGGGTGTTCATTTGTGGATGAATATAATGGGAAATTCTATGTAGGAGGTGGTGCTGGCTTTGCAATTTATGATGTAGAAACTAATACTGTTTCACTGTTATCAAAACCGTCATCTCTTCTAATGAGGCAAAATTTG
>CACHLP010000035.1 GCA_902580665.1 uncultured Pelagibacteraceae bacterium
TAGATGTTAATGAATGCTCTTCAACCAAATTTCTAATCCAGTTAGACTGCCTGTTCCTTCTGAGTCTAGTACTTGGAAATTTTAAGATACTGTCTTTCATCATTTTATATTTTTTTTTGGCAGTATTATAAAAGAACTAGTTGATTTTATATAGTCATCATAACCTTCTTTTTTCTTTGCGATAGTTTTTTCAAGTAAACTTACTCCAGAAACTTTTAACAATAGGTAAGTCATGATAATGGGAGATATAAATATTAATAAATTGTAAGAAATACTAAAACAAAATAAAGAGATACCCCACCAAAATACACTATCGCCAAAATAATTTGGATGCCTCGAATAAAACCACAGACCTTTATCCATAAGTTTATCTTTATTATTTTTTTCAGATTTAAATTTTGTTAGTTGATAATCAGATATAGTTTCAATTATTATACCAAGAAGTGCTATAATTATTGCAATGACACCAAATACATTCAGATCTAAGTTATTTGGGGTCATACTGAGACTTTGCATTGGGTAAGATACAATACAAATTAAAATAACTTGTATTAAATATGCTGTATAAAAAAGACCAAAATCACCTCTGTACTCTCTTATCTTTACGTATCTGATATCTTCAGACTTTCTTATATTTCTTGAGAATAAATAAATACCTAATCTTAATCCCCATAGGCCAACAAGGGACAAGGCAATAATTTTTGGAAGGGAATAATCATTATCTAAGAAATAAATAATTGCTGTTGAAAAGAAGAAACTTGGACCCCAATAAATATCAATAAAATCAGCCCGTCTTGTTTTTAACGATGATAGCCATAGAATAGTAATGACTATAAAATTGAAGCTTAATATAATAAGTAAATTTTCAATCATGAGAAAATATATATATGTCTTTTAGGTTTTTAAACAATCATAAATTTACTCCCTTTGCTCATAGAGGAGGATCATTGGAAAATAAGGAAAATACTCTTGATGCTTTTGAAAAGTGTATTTCTATTGGATACGATTATATTGAAACTGATGTTAGAGAAACTAAGGATGGAAAGCTTGTTATTTTTCATGATGAAGATTTAAGCAGGATTTGTGGTCTACAGATTAAAATTAATCAATTAGAATATGAAGAAATAAAAAAAATAAAAATATTTGATCATCACCATGTACCACTTTTGGATGAAGCTTTAATTTCATGGCCACATCTGAATTTTAATATAGAACCAAAATCAACTCTTGCTGCACATCTTTTAATAAAGTCACTAAAAACGAATACAAAAAACTTGGATCGTTTTTGCGTTGGATCATTTAGTACAAATAAAATTAAATTATTAAGAAATTCATGTGGCGACCAACTATGTACATCAATGACAAAGCAAGAAACAATAATGTTTTATTTAGATAGTGTGCTACCATTTTTTAAGAACAATATTCCTTGTTTGCAAATACCAATGTTTTATTTTGGTTTTCAGATTGTATCTAAGTCTTTTGTATCCCACGTTCATAGCCTTGGGAAAAAAATACATGCTTGGACGATTAATGATGAAAGTCAGATGAATGAACTTATTGATTATGGAGTAGATGGGATTATGACAGATCGGCCACAATTACTTAAGGACGTTCTTACAAAAAGGTCTTTATGGAGATAAGTCTATCAATTTCTATTTACAATATTTAGTATATTTTGTTTAATACTGATCAACATGAACGAAAATGTAATAATATCTATAGCTTCAGATCACGCCGGTTATGATATGAAAGATAAAGTAGTTAATTTTCTTAAGGCAAAAAATATTAAAGTTATCGATAGAGGGCCTGAACAAAATGAACCCGTAGACTATCCAGATTTTGCAGAGAAAGTTGCTTCAGATATTTCCAACCAAATTGTAAATATGGGAATATTAATTTGTGGTTCTGGCCAAGGAATGTCAATGGCAGCTAATAAAAAACCAGGAATTAGAGCGGCACTTTGCTACAATAGCGAAATAACTAGACTTGCAAGAGCCCATAACGATGCAAATATTTTGACTTTGGGAGCAAGAGTGATAGATGAAAGTACAGCTATTAGTTGTGTTGACACATTTATAAACACAGAATTTGAGGGAAGTCGTCACATTACTAGGATTAACAAAATAGGATAATATACAAAATGAGCTTTTTTTCTTCACCACTTAAAGATATTGATAATGAAATTCAAAAGGCAATTAATCTTGAGCTAGATAGACAGCAAAATCAGATAGAATTAATTGCTTCTGAAAATATAGTTTCTAAAGCGGTTCTTGAAGCCCAAGGTTCCATAATGACAAATAAATATGCGGAAGGCTATGCTAGTTCTAGATACTATGGTGGGTGCGAATTCGTTGATATAGCAGAAGAACTCGCAATAAAAAGACTTCAAAAATTATACAAGTGTGAATATGCAAATGTTCAGCCTCATTCCGGTGCCCAGGCAAATGGAGCAGTTATGCTAGCTCTAATTAAGCCAGGTGATACTATTCTTGGAATGAGTTTAGATGCTGGCGGACATTTAACACATGGTTCTGCCCCGTCTATGTCTGGTAAATGGTTTAACGCTGTGCAATACGGCTTAGAAGACAATGGGCTAATTGACTATGATGAAGTTGAAAGGTTAGCAAAAGAACACAAGCCAAAAATTATTATTGCCGGAGGAAGTGCTTATTCAAGAATTATAGATTTTAAAAAATTTAGAGAGATTTGTGATCAAGTTGGTGCATTTCTTCATGTAGATATGGCTCATTTTTCAGGCCTTGTTGCTGCTGAGGAATATCCGAACCCATTAGAATACGCTGATGTAGTAACTTCTACTACTCATAAGACTATTCGAGGAGCAAGAGGAGGCATGATTTTATCAAACAATTTAGAGTTGGGTAAAAAATTTAATTCCGCAGTATTTCCTGGTTATCAAGGTGGCCCATTGATGCATGTAATTGCTGGTAAAGCCGTAGCTTTTGGCGAAGCATTAAAACCAGAATTTAAGGAATACATAAAACAAGTAATAACAAACGCCAAGATATTAAGTGATACTTTAGTTAGTGGGGGATTACAGATTGTTTCTGGTGGAACAGATACCCACTTGATCTTAGTAGATTTAACTCCAATGGATTTAACTGGTGACTCTGCTCAAACTAGTTTGGAAGCGGCAAATATTACATGTAACAAAAATGGAATACCAAAAGATCCGAAGCCACCGAAAATTACATCAGGTATTAGACTTGGAACACCAGCTGCAACAACAAGAGGGTTCAAAGAAAATGAGTTTAAGCTTGTAGGCGAATTAATACTTGAAACACTTGTTGGCTTAAAAAGTAATCCTACTGATAACAGCAATGTAGAAAAAGCTGTGAAAGAAAAAGTAATTAATTTGTGTAAAGAGTTTCCAATTTATAGTTAGGTTTTTTATGAAATGCCCATTTTGTGGTAATGAAGATACTCAGGTAAAAGATTCTAGGTCTACAGAGGACAATTCTGCTATTAGAAGAAGAAGGTTTTGCTCTGCATGCGGAGCCAGGTTTACAACATTTGAGAGAATACAGTTGCGTGAATTAACTGTTATAAAAAAATCTGGTAAAAAAGTTCCCTTTGATAGAGATAAATTAGAGAGGTCAGTTCAAATCGCGTTAAGAAAAAGGCCAGTAGAGACTGAAAGAGTTGATCGTATGATTAGCGGAATAGTTAGAAGAGTTGAAAGTTTAGGTGAAGCTGAAATAACTTCAGATGTGGTCGGTGAAATCGTAATGGAGGGCTTGCAAAGTATAGATCCTGTCGCGTATGTGAGGTTTGCATCTGTGTATAAAAATTTTAGAGAAGCCAAAGACTTTGAAGAGTTTATTGGAGTTATCTCATCAAATAACGAATAGGTATTCAATTGAAAATTGTGGACTATATGCAGCTGGCAGAAAGAATGGCTCATCGAGCTATTGGCTCTACCCACCCGAATCCGCCTGTTGGAGCAATAATTGTAAAAGACAAAACTATTATTGCAAGAGGCTGGACGCAGAAAAATGGCTCTCTACATGCAGAAGTTCATGCGATAAACCAAGTTAGAAATAAAAAGCAATTAGAAGGTGCGTCTATATATACAACTCTAGAACCTTGCTCTCATATTGGAAAAAATCCACCTTGTGTAGATAAAATAATAAAATATAAATTTTTAAAAGTATTTATTTCTGAAATCGACAAAAATGCATTAGTTAAAGGCAAATCTATAAAAAAGCTTAGGAAAAGAAAAATAAAAGTTATTGTCAGAAATTTTGGTAAAGAAACAAGATATATTAATAAAGTTTTCTTTGATTCATTAAACAATAATCGACCGCATATAACACTTAAAATCGCATCAACTGCAGATGGTAAGATTGCTACAAAATCAAAAAAAAGTAAATGGATTACAAACTCAGTTTCGAGACAGCATGGCCATATGTTGCGAGCACAAAATGATTGTATGTTAATTGGGAGAGGAACAATTGTAGAGGACAATCCTTCATTAGATTGCAGACTAAGAGGACTTGAAAGTTTTTCGCCTGATTTATTTATTCTTGATAGTACTATGAGTATACCAAATCATTATAAAATATTTTCTAATCATTCAAGAAATGTATTTGTATTTTATTCTGATGGAAAAAAAAGATCGAATTTAAATAAAAAAAATATTAAGTACATAAAAATAAGTAAAAAAGGCTCAGAATTATCTTTAGGAGAAATATTAAATAAAATTACAAATCTTGGATACATGAGAATTCTTGTTGAAGGAGGCTCACATTTAAGTGGTTCGTTGTTAAAAAATAATTATGTTAATGAGATTCAATGGTTCAGAGCTAGTAAAATAATTGGCAAAGGTGGAGTGGATGCGGTGTCAGATATGGGAGTCAGTAATATGAAATCTACAAAGAACTTTGTTCTTTTAGAAAGCAAAAATTATGGAAACGATATTCTAACTATATATAGAAAGAAGTAATTTAGATGTTTTCAGGAATTATTGAAAATAAGGGTTTTGTTCTTAAGTTTGAGAAACAAAAAGATTTTAGATTAGTGTTAGATACAAACCTTAAATACAAAGATATAAAAAAAGGCAGCTCAGTATGTTGTAATGGTATTTGCCTTACCGTGATAAGTAAGAAAAAGAAAAATAAATATACTCAACTCTCGTTTGATGTTTCTCAAGAAACAATCAACTGTTCAAACTTTAATGTAATAAAAAAAGGCGATGAAATAAATATTGAGAAATCTTTGCGTGTTGGTGATGAAATCAGTGGACACTTTGTATTTGGTCATGTTGATGATACTTCAAAATTGGTTAGCATTAAAAAAGTAGGAGACTCACATGAAATAAAGTTAGAAATTTCGAAGAAGATTAAAAAATTTATTGTAAAAAAAGGTTCTGTTTCACTTAACGGTATCTCGTTAACTG
>CACHLP010000036.1 GCA_902580665.1 uncultured Pelagibacteraceae bacterium
CCTTGTGTAGTCATTAGTTTCCCATCTACTTTAATGCGACCTTCCATGATGAATTTATCAATCTCTCTTCGAGAAAAATCAGTTGATCTTGCGAGAACTTTATTTATTCTTTCCATGATTATTGTTTAGTTTTTTGAGCAATATTTAAGTTACAATTAAATATTTATGACACAAAATACATTTATGGAACAGGCAATAATAAATGCTTATAAAGGACTAGATTTGGGTGAGGTGCCAGTCGGTTGTGTGATTGTGAATCAATATAATAAGATTATCTCCCAATCATATAATAAAGTTATAGCGGATAACGATCCCACTGCTCATGCTGAGATTAACGCTATAAGGCAAGCATGTGCTTCCTTGAAATCTGAGCGTTTAATTGATTGTAGTATTTATGTTACTTTAGAGCCCTGTATAATGTGTGCCGCAGCCATATCGAAATCTAAGTTAAAAAGACTATATTATGGAGCAGATGATATGAATTTTGGTTCTATCAATGGTGGATTTAATTTTTTTCAAACAAAAAATTGCAATCATGTGCCAGAGATTTATGATAGTATTTCTAAAATTCAATGTGAGAATTTAATAAACGATTTTTTTAAAGGTAAGAGACCATGACAATTTCAGCTAAGGCACAGCAAACAACAGATAGACTAAACAGATTTATGGAAAAAAATGTGTATCCAAATAATGATACATATCATAAGCAAATTGAAGACTTCGGAAATGATCGTTGGCAGGTTGTCCCTATAGTTGAAGATTTAAAAAAAGAAGCAAAAAAAGAGGATCTCTGGAATTTGTTTTTACCAGACAGCGATCTAGGGCATGGGCTTTCAAATGCTGAATATGCTCCCATGTGTGAAATAATGGGAAGAGCTATGTGGTCTGCAGAAGTATTTAACTGCTCTGCACCTGATACAGGTAATATGGAGGTTCTAGTCAGATACGGAACTGATGAACAGAAAGATAAATATCTTAAGCCACTACTTAATGGCGAAATTCGATCTGCATTTGCAATGACAGAACCAGCCGTTGCATCTTCAGATGCAACCAATATTGAAAGTGAGATAAAAAAAGAGGGTAATCAGTATGTCTTAAATGGGACGAAATGGTGGACGTCGGGAGCAATGGACCCAAGATGCCAGTTTTACATTTTTATGGGTAAAACTGATCCTGAGAATGAAAATATTCATAAGCAACAGTCCATGATCTTAGTTGATAAGGATACACCAGGTATTAAAATAAAAAGACATTTACCAGTTTTTGGATTTGACGATGCCCCACACGGTCATGCGGAGGTAGAGTTCAAGGACGTAAAAGTACCACCTGAAAATATGTTGTTGGGAGAGGGTAGAGGATTTGAAATCGCTCAAGGAAGACTTGGTCCGGGACGAATTCATCATTGTATGAGAACAATTGGACTTGCGGAAGTTGCGTTGGAGGCCATGTGCAAACGATTGATGAGCCGTAAGGCTTTTGGTAAAGAAGTAGTCAGGCATTCTGTATGGCAAGAAAGAATTGCTGATGCTCGAATTAACATAGAGATGACAAGACTTTTGACTCTAAAAGCAGCAACAATGATGGATGAGGTAGGCAATAAGGTTGCTAAAAATGAGATAGCTATGATTAAGGTTGCAGCACCGAATATGGCACTTAAGATAATAGATGATGCGATTCAAGCCTTTGGAGGCGCAGGAGTTACTACCGATCCAAGATTAGCCCAAGCCTATGCCGGCATGAGAACGCTACGTTTAGCAGATGGGCCCGATGAAGTTCATAGACTTTCAATTGCTAGAAATGAATTAAAAAAATATCTCTAAAATTGATAAAAAAAAAGAAGACATTCCAAAAAGACAAGTATGGGCGTTACATAAAGTCTACAGAGTTTGACGTATATTGGGATGAATACCATGAGCTTGAAGATATCTCAATGAAAGAGTCAGTTAGACAAAAAATTGAAAGAACAAAAAAAATTGAAACTAAAGAATAGTATCCAAAAAATCTATTAGTCGATTTACTTCGTCAACATTATTATAATGAACCATTGAAACCCTAACTACGCCATCATTTGGTTCAATTCCTAATCCCTTTAAACACCTCCATGCATAAAACTCACCATTGCGAATTCCAATTTGATTTTTACCTGCAGCTTTTGCAATTTTAAGTGAACTTTTGTCATTCACAGTGAATGAGACAGTAGGCATTCGTTCACTTCTCGAATATGAAATTTTGCCAATTAATCTTACATTTTTTTTTAGCTTTAAGAATTCGATAAGTGTTTTGATTAGTGTTTCTTCGTGGTTATAAATTAACTCAAAAACTTTTTTTCCTTTTTCATGAAGATTTAATTTTTGTTCTGTAAAATGATGACTGTAAAGTGTTTCATAGTAGTCCGTGACTCCTGATAAACATGCTAATTCCTCATGGTTTGGGCCTCCTGGGTTCATTGTGTATGGGATTTCTGATGCTAGAAATTCATGATTTAAGTTTTTAGTTTGATCAAGAAGTTCTTTTTTCCCATATAAGAGGGCTAAATGCGGACCATATGTTTTATAAAGGCTGAATCCATAGAAATCTATGTCTAATTCTTTTAGATCAACAATATCATGCGCCATGTAAGCCACTCCATCACCAACTACTTTTATGTTGTGACTATGAGCTATTGAGATTATTTCTTTCAAGTTATTTATTGAAGCCACAACATTTGATGTATGGCAGACACAAATAAATTTGGTTTTTTTTGTTATTAAATTTTTTAACTCTTCAACTTCAAGTTCAGCACTTTTTGGATTAAACTTCCATTCCTTAATATTAATTCCATTTTCAGCAAGCTTCCTCCACGACCCAATATTTGCCTCATGGTCTTGATTGGTTACAATTATTTCATCATCAGTTTTAAGCCAATCTTTTATCGCATTAGACAGCAAAAACATATTCATGGTCGTTGATGGACCTATAATAAATTCATTTTTTGAAATATTTAATAGTTCTGCAATTTTCTCTAAACTGTTATCCATTTCATTTCCTGCTTCAATTGATGGACCAAAGTCGCCATAGGGTTGAACTTTCTTTGTGATCATAAAATCATTAAGCTTTTCAATTACATGCTTTGGAACATATGTACCCCCCGCATTTTCAAAAAATGCAAAATCAGCAGTTTTTGGATTTTGAAAAACAGGAAATTGTTTTCTCACAAATTCTATATCTAATATATTTCTACTCAAACTATTTAATTCCTTCTACGATACTCCAACCAAGCTTACCTAATATTGGGACAAAAGCCTCGTAATTTTTAGCTTCTGAGCTTGAAGCAGTTCCATCTCTTACGCGACCTACGATGCCTTGAGCTATTCCTGCAAGTCTAAATATATTATATGCCATATAGAAATCCCAATTATCTATTTTTTCTCTTCCTGTTTTTTTATAATAAAGCTCAGCATACTCACTCTCCGATGGAATATTGAGTGACTTTAGATCCGATCCCATCATCCCCAATCCCTTAGCGCCCGCTGGCAACCTCCATGACATCATATGATAAGTAAAATCAGCTATTGGGTTTCCTAAAGTAGACAATTCCCAGTCTAATATTGCCCTCACTTCATGAGTTACAGGGTCGAATATCATATTGTCCAATCTGAAATCCCCATGAACGATCGAAGTCTCTTGATCAGACGGTATATTTTTAGGTAACCATTCTATTAATTCATTAATCTCAGGTATTCTCTGTGTTTCTGAATCTTTGTATTGTTTTGTCCATCTATGAATTTGTCTGCCCATGTAGTTTTCGTGTTTACCATAATCGGCTAAATTAACTTTATTAAAATCAACGTTATGTAACTTTGCGATGGTATCATTCATAGATAAGTAAATTTCCCTTCTTTGATTTGGATCACATCCTGGCAAAAGAAGTTCCCAATAAATGTTACCAATTACATGGTCCATAACAAAAAAAGGTGTACCAATTACTGTTTCATCATCACAATATCCAAATGTCTTGGGAACAGGAACATCGGTATCATGAAGAGCTGTCATTACCCTACATTCTCTATCTACTGCATGAGCTGATTTAAGAAGTTTACCTGGTGGTTTTCTTCTAAGTACAAAATTATTAATATTTGTTTCTACTAAATAAGTTGGATTTGACTGTCCGCCCTTAAATTGTGTTATTTCTCTTATCTGAATGTTATTACCCATAAGCTTTTTCAGATAATCATTCAAAGAATCCTTTTTAATTTTGAGTTTATCATCAACTTGCTTTGTGCCCGAAAAAATCTCATTTCTGTCAGTCATGTTAAAGCTTTTTTTCCAATATCTTTTCTATAGTACCCCTCGGGCCAGTCTATCAAGTGAGTCGCATCATAAATTTTACTTAAAGCTTCACCAAGTGATGCATTTTTTGACGTTATAGAAAGGACTCTTCCACCAGTAGCGATAATTTTTTTATCTTTAATAGCTGTTGCAGCGTGAAATACCTGAAAAGTGTCAGTATTTTCTAACTTATCTATTCCATTAATCACTGTTTCTTTCTCAAATGTTCCTGGGTATCCATTCGATGCCATTACAACTGTTGCACAATGATCATTTTCCCATTTTAATTCAAAGTTTTGTAAATCTTTATCAATACAGCTCAGCATAAGTTGAACTATATCACTTTTCATTCTTAGCATTAAAACTTGGCATTCAGGATCTCCAAATCTAATATTATATTCAACAAGTTTCGCCTTTCCATTTTTAATCATCAGTCCTGCATACAAAATACCTTGATATGGATGACCTAACTCTCTCATAGCATTTAGTGTGGGAAGTATAATTTCATCATCAACTTGTTTTTTAATCTCGTCTGTAAAGATAGGAGCAGGTGAGTAGGCTCCCATCCCACCTGTGTTAGGGCCAGTATCATTTTCTCCTATACGTTTATGGTCTTGAGCACTTTCAAGAGAAATAAACTCATTACCATCAGTACATACAAAGTAACTTGCTTCTTCACCTTCCATGAATTCTTCAATGACTGCTATCATATTTATTCCAAACTTATTTTCAAAAATTTCCTTTAGAGCTTTTTCAGCCATATCAAAACTATCTGCGACTGTTACTCCTTTTCCAGCAGCCAATCCATTTGCTTTTACTACAATTGGCAAACTTTGTTTTTTTAAGTATTGCAGGGCATCTTCGAAGTTGTCAAAGGTAGAATAGGCAGCTGTTGGTATTGAATAATTTTTGCAAAGATCTTTCATAAAGCTTTTTGATCCCTCAAGT
>CACHLP010000037.1 GCA_902580665.1 uncultured Pelagibacteraceae bacterium
CCAACCTCATTGGCAAGCAGGAATGCTTGATATCTTGTACAGCAATGAAGAAATATTTGTCAGTTATACAGAAGACATGGGCAATGACAAAACTAGTACATCTATTGCAAGAGGGTTTATTCAAGACAATGAATTGGTTAATTTGCAAAATATTTTTCAGTCACAGCCGCCGCTTTGGGATAATATACATTGGGGCTCCCGATTAATGATCAAAGAAGATCTTTTGTATGCAAGTGTAGGCGAGAGAGCACAAGGCAGCTTTACTCAAGACCCTACAAATCATATAGGAAAGATTATTAGAATAAATCGAGATGGATCATCACCTGAGGATAATCCATATTCAACTATGCCAGACTGGCTCCCAGAAGTTTACCAAATTGGATTAAGGAATCCTCAAGGAATAGCATTAAATTCAAATGATAATTCAATTTATATCACAAACCACGGACCAAAAGGGGGTGACTTCTTTGGTGAGGTTGTAAAAGGCACTAATTATGGCTGGATGGATGTAGCATGGGGCGGAACTGACTATGATGGTTCCATAATTGGCGATGGCAGTGCGTGGAAAGAGGGTCTGCTTAAACCAATTTATAGATGGATCCCTTCAATTGCGGTAAGTGATATGACCTTTTATAAAGGTAATCTTTTTCCAGAGTTAAAAGATAAAGTCATTTTAACGAGCTTAAAAGCCCAACGGCTAATTAGTTTAGATTTTAATGATGGTAAGGCGTCTAATGAAACTGTCTTAATAGAAGGTATGGGGCGATTACGTGATGTTGAGCAAAATAATTCTGGTGAAATATTTGTCATTATAGATGATGACAACAGCGGAATATGGAAATTAGTTAAAATGTAATGTTTTATGTTTATTTAATTTCTAAAATTCTACTCTTTTATCTGCTTCCATATTTTGCCATCACTCGAAAGGCCAGCAAAACACTTATTAACATTAAATCAATATTGTTATTCTCATGGTTAGTCTATCTAGCCTTTCTGACCTATATACCTTTTATTGATTATTATTTTGAAAATGAAGTAAACATACAATACCTCGTTCCAGACTATGCTCTTTTCTTAATAATAATTATTTTTTTAATTATCCCATTTGGTTATTTTTTTTACTTTGATAAGGCAATCAATAAATTTAAAAGATTAACACTTATTTTTGGAATACTATTCCTAATTATTTCATCCGTAATAATTTTCGGACTAGAAATATTTAATCATCAAAAAAGAATGCCTCTTGAGAATATTTGTTACCAGCAACATAGCGCAAGCAAAGAAATGTTAGAATGCTGTTTAAACGCTGAATATATTTGGCAAGAAGGATTTAGCTATTTATCCGAAACTCCTGTAAACTGTAAAAAATATATGAATTGGAATGATTAGTTTTGAGTAATATTAATTTATTAATTGGTAGGATAATTATAGGTATCTACTTTCTTGTGTTTGGAGCCGTCTTCAAGATATTTAATTACAATCTGACACTGGAATATATGTTCAATCATGAAGTGCCATATACGGAGATAGCGCTAGTCATGACAATTGTTATTCAGGCAGCTTGTGCCATTGCAATACTAATAGGAAAATTTTCAAAGTTTTCAGCTTTTAGTCTCGCAATTTTAACCATCATTATCAATTATTACATGCATGATTTCTGGAACATGGAGTCAGGTCTTGAGCAACGACACGAGTTGCAAAATTTTGTAAAAAATACAGGGATTATTGCTGGTTTATTAATTCTTTCAGCAGTGCATCCTGGTAAATACAAAATAGGAAATTAAAAGATATGTACAAAAATTTACTCAATTTTTTGAGAGTGGGGGTCATATCAAATTTAATTCTACTTTGGGGAACTTTCGCATACCTTGATGCAACAGATAATTTGTGGATTTTAGTACCCGCGCAATTCCTGTTACTGATTTCAGCCTATCGATGCATGTTTCCTGTTAACTATGCTTCAAAAGCAGTCTTGTTTGATTCAATTTTATCATCTGTATTTATAACTAGATTTTTAGTAACAATTGTTGAAGTCACTTATATCTTTATGTTCAGCCATGTACTGAGAATTATTAATGATGAAGAGTATATGATTATTACAGTTTTATCATGGCTGATGGTATTACAAGTAACAATTTCACAATTCTTTTGTTGGGGTGCTATCTTAATTAAATATGAGAAATTTTATTTTTATGAGGAATCAGGCTGGTTCATTATTTTTTTATTCAACAGTATTTGCAGCATTATTTTGTTAAATAGTAACATCTCCAGTGACCATAATATACTCGTAATCTTAAATATCATCTTTGGTATTTTGTATCTGCCATGGCAAGTATTTCATCTTAAATCAATTTTAAACAGGATTAAGGGCAACAAAGATATTCAAAATCAATCAATGCAATTCAATAAAGAAAAAATGAAAATGGAGCTTAATAATTCATTTCATGAGAGAAAAGTTAGTTATGAACAATCTGATTGGGGTGGCGTGGTTGGAATAATGTGGATGTATGGATATTGGATTTTAATCATACCAACTTGGGTATTCTATATTGTAAGAACAATTTAAGAGTTTAGATATTTAAGTATTAATAAGTGTATGAAAAATAATAGTATTTTATCAATTTCATTTGCTGTATTTATTTCTGTTATAATTGGAAAAACGAGTATTGCCCAGGACATGTTCAAAGATAATTTTAGCAATAATGAGCAGTGGAGATATATAGCTGACGATGTAATGGGTGGCGTTTCAACCGGCAATGTCGAATATAATATTGTTGAGGAAGAGGTTATTGCTCTTTTAAAGGGGAATGTTTCCACTGAGAATAATGGTGGTTTTATACAAATCAGAAGAGATCTTATGGATGTCAATTTAGAAAATGCTAACTCAGTAAAAATTGTGGCTAAAGGAAATAGTCAAAAATATTATATTTTCTTAAGAACAACAGGCACAATCCTTCCTTGGCAATATTATGCTTCTGAATTTACAGTTAATGAGAACTTTAACGAGTTTGTACTACCTATAAGAGATTTTGAAAAATCAGGTTTTCTTTTGGCAAAAAACATTAATCCTACAAAAATAACATCTATTGGCATTGTTGCTTTTGGAAGGGATCATGAAGCTGAACTTTTTGTTAAGGAAATAGGATTTATCAAATAAAGTGTATTTTAGATTTATTCCCCCATATACGCCTGAGTCACGCGTTACTGTACGACGTCGAAAGTAGGCATAGCAACAAAATTATCTATACTTTCATTCATAGACGTACAGTCTTGTACAGGCTCGTATAGGACAGTACGCAAGCGAATTAGAAACAACCAATACTCTCTTTCGCAACTCAAAATAATTTAATTAATTTCACAAAGTATTAATCATGTGAAAAAGTGCCATCAGGATAAATTTTCTGAGCTTTGTAAAGTATTCTATGATCTTGGCTTAAAGACTCTTTTGCACCAATATCTAAAACAACTTCTCCATTTGAGTTTATTTCAAGTAAATGACTTCCAGTAACAACCATAAAATTACCATTTTTCAATTTATCAACGTCCCTTATTGTTCCGTATGCCTTACTCTTAGGGGCTCGCCATTGCCAAACGATTTTATCTGTCTCAGGATTAAACTCAATAGCTCTATCAGGATTCCTTAAACCAACTACTATATTGCCATTTTGAAGTTGTTGAGGCTCGTGAGGATTGCATCCTCTTATCTCTCCAGAGGTCAAAAGAGCTCTTTTTTTCTTGTTACAATTAAAAATATATTTTTTTATGATCTCAGCCTCTCTATTAATCCAAATAATTTCTTGAAAATCACGCATGGAGATTAAAAAAGTATCATCTGCAAGCGCAGTCACACCATTATTGTGTATCCAAGTTTTACCTGAACCAGTAGTTTTTGAATCCGACGCATATGCATCTGCAAATGGAGCAATGTTATGAGTCTTCATGCCATCCCAACTCCACACAACGTTTTTATTGTTATCAACTTCGATGATTTTTTTACTTCCTTTAGGACCCCATGCGTAATTTATAAGGACATTTTCGTTCGATAACTTATCAACATCATGACTTACTTTAGTTTTGTAAGACCAAATTACTTTGCCTTCTCTATCTATCTCATAAACCCCTTTTTCAGCGGCGATTAAAATTGTGTTTTTATTTGTGAATTTAGCATCATCTAATCTTCCAAATGAGCTATCCCCATTGTATTGCCAAACGATTTCAGCATTATTAGTAATTTCCACTACTCGACCGTGTGAATTTTTTTGAGGGACAACTAGTAAAAATGTTCCTTCCTGAATTTTATTAGCTTCATATACTAATAATTGCAGATCTTTACCAAAAGGGGAGGTTTTAAAAATCTGAGGATCTTGTTCACTGCTAGCAACATTATTTCCATTTTTCTTCCATATTTTTTTACATGATTGAATAACCTCTTTTGCTTTTTTTCTTAATGGTTTTTCGTCTGGTCGACCGTTTTCTAAGAATTTGATTTCACTTTCTTCTAAACCATTACTTTTAAAGCATTTCAGAACTTCTTCATTTGGATTAGAAAAAATATCCCATTTGCTAGCCTGACTAGGACCAGAATAGAGAATAAAAATAATTGTGATTATTAATTTACAAAATTTCATATAAATAACTTTATTTATAAATTGTTAAGAATTTATTACATTTTTGTTTCATAAAACTATTTGTAAAAAAAAAATTTAACAAAGTGGGAGTTAAAAGTTGCAGCTAATTCGTTGAATAGAAGAATTTACTCCCCCATATACGCCTGTTTAACATCAGCATTTTCTTTTATCTCACTAGGCAAGCCTGATGCTAGTATCTCTCCATAGTTCAATGCTAAAATGCGATCTGAAACTTTATTAACAAAGCTCATATCATGTTCAATCATAATTATCGTTATGCCAAGAAGGCTTTGAATGTCTTTTATCCAGAAGCCCAAATCATTCGTTTCTTCATTAGTTAAGCCAGAAGAGGGCTCATCAAGCAATAGTAGTTTAGGAGCAGTGCAGAGAGCACGGGCTAATTCTACATTTTTTCTTACACCATAAGGAAGGCCATTGATTAGTGTATCTCGGTAGTGTTGTAAATCTAGAAAGTCTATAACTTCTTCAATTTTTAATCTGTGCTCACGTTCTTGTTGTCTGGTTTTATTTGTAAATAATATTTCAGATAGAA
>CACHLP010000038.1 GCA_902580665.1 uncultured Pelagibacteraceae bacterium
AAATTGGGTATGAAACAGGTTGAAGAAACATTTTCTGATTTTAATTCGTTCAATAGTTTTCTTTCACACAATAAAATTAAAAACCAAATTAATTATTTATGTGGCGATATAATTACGCAAGAAGCGGAATTGGCAGTCGAGTCAAAAAAACTAAATAAAATTATCCTCTATAGAACGATTGCGGCAAGACATTTTAGAAATGAAACAATTGAGTTAATAAAATCAGGTAAAATTAATTCAGTTATTCTTTACTCTCAATATACTTCTCTAATTTATCATCAACTTATTACTGAGTGTAAAATGGAAGAGAGAGCACAAAACATTAAATGTTATTGTCTCAGCTCCAGGATTGCAGAATTTATGCAAAATAAAGGATATAATAAATGTATTATCTCTGATGATCCCAATCAGGATTCGTTGGTTTCCAGCATAATAAAAAATTAACCATATTTATCAATTAGTTAATAATTTGACTAAAGTGTGATAAAAAAACAATAAATATAAATTGGATCTTTTATGTCCTTGACTAATTGTGCATTTTTAAGTTCAATGACATCTTAGCAACATTTTGCGTAATGTAAAAATGTAACTATTTTTTTAAAGATGTCATTTACGATATTTTAACGGGGGAAAAATTAAATGAGTAAATTTTTTAGACTATCTATTGTGTCAATGTTAGCACTAGCGTTGTCACCATTCACTTTTACTGCCAACGCTGCGGAACTGAATGTTCCAGGTTTGACTGGCACAATCAATACTACAGTTACATCTGGTTTCAGTATGAGAGCTGAAGATGTAGACTGTATGCTTCAAGATGGAAGAAACACAGCACACAGCAACGCAACTCTTGAAGCATTAGGACTTGCATCAGGTTTTGCAGATACAACTTATGGACTTAACACTAAATGGTTAACGTTCTCGGATGCGGCTAAGGCAAACATTAAAGGACGTAACAAAAATAATGGTGGATGCGCAACACAGCAAATGGATGGTTATGGAAACTTATCAAAAGATGCATTGCCCCTCGGAGATGTAAATAGTGATAACGGAAGTTTAAATTTTGACCAAGGTGCCATTGTCGATGCAACTCAAAAATTATTTTCTGAAGTTAGTGCAACTACAGATTCTGGCATCGGGCTCAACGCTTCATTTATAACAAACGTAAACCCCGTGCTCGATATAAATGATGTTGATTTTTTTGCTTTAACCTCCGAAGCAAAAGATGAACTTGAGTCAGACTTCACATTACTTGATGCGTACATAACAACTTCCTTTGACACCAACAGTGATCTTGGATTTGTTGATGTTACTGCTGGTCGTTTTGTAACCAGTTGGGGAGAGGCAACATTTATTCCAATCGGTATGAATGGTTTAGTCACTAATGCAGTTGACCTTACAGCTCTCAGAGCACCAGGTGCAAGTATACGTGACGCACTGCTTCCAACTGAGCAATTAAGTCTTACTTTTGGTGCTGGTAATTGGACTATAGAAGCCTATAGTCAATTTAGCGAAAGCCATGTTGAGATTGATCCTAAAGGGGCATTCTTTGGGAGTGATTTAGCTGGTACTGGTGCAACCAGTCTTCTTGCTAGTAGTCCAGCCGATAATGAAACGGACTTCAGTAGAAACCACCATTGTACATATGCTTATAACATGACTACCCTTAGAACTTGTGATACAGCCTCTAGTGCCGTTCACAGCGCTGCAGCCACAAGACAATATTATGATACAGCAGCTCTAGCGAGATCCGCACAAGTATCTGCGAGTGCACTCGAATGGACTACTTATACAGTAGTTGGAGCAACAACTGATTTTGGAGATGCTGAAACATCTAGTGCTTTTTCCATTGAAAATGGTCTTGCACCGTTTTCAAGTGGAACTTACTACGATTCAGCTGAGAGATTAACAGGCACTCAGTTAGCAAACGAGGTATATACCGATGCTAATCTTGCTCCTTGGGTAGCTCAAAGAGCTGTCGTTGAACATGATGCCATGTCGCAGTTGCACAAACATGCATCAGACGATGGTCAGTATGGTTTTGCTGCTCGTACTTATTTAGATGGTGTTGGAACGGGTGTTGACCTTGGTTTCTATTATGCCAACTATCACTCTAAAGTACCATACATTCAAATGATTGGTAAAGCGGGTGTCCTCGCGGGCGATCACGTTGGCGCATATATTGCCCAATATGGCAATTGGCTTAAGCATTACGTAGATGCTGCAGGTGCTGATGGCGAATCATTCACTGTTGCCAACAAAGATGTCCCAGCAGAATCCGCTGCTGGCACATTAACTTCAGCTGACCAATTTCAGTTAGCTCTCGCAAACGGTGCCTTTGGTAACGGTGTTTGCGGAGGGTTCACAGGGATGTCTCTTGCTGCGCTTGGTGGAACAGAAGATGGTGAAGCTGAACACCAAAACTCTAAAGACAATTCACACCGTATTTTCTTTGGTGTAGAAATGGACAACGGAGTTGTGGCTCACAACCCACAAGCTTGTGTTGCAGCAGGTTATGACGCTGCGACGTCAACTCTAGCTTATCTAGGTTACGGCGCTACGTTGTTACCAGCGATCACGCCACTAAATGATATGAAGTATCAATTCATTTACCCTGAAGATATTGAGGTGATGGGAATGAGCTTCAATACAAATGTTAGCGGAACTGTAGTTCAAGGTGAAGTGGCATACAGACCTAACTTCCCTCTAGCTACGACTGCTAGTGATCAGATCAATGCAATTGGAGACGTATCTGGTGCCACTGCAGCGTTAAGTAACTTTGCTGCGCAATCATACGGTACATCTGCAGCAAAAGTTGGATTACTTTTGGCTTATGAAGGAGTTGTCGACACAGTTTGTGCTACTGGATGTGGAACAGATCCTAACGGAAATTCCCTTACAACATTTGACGAACTGATTACATACAATACACGTTCTTCACTTAAAAATGGTGCAACGTATTCTGCAACAACAGATTATCGATCAAAGGCGTTTCATGACGATATGGATGTTTGGTCATTCGATGTTGGAACGACGACAAGCTTCACTGCTTCAGATCCTGTAACTCAATTCTTGGGGGCTGACAGTTCATACCTTCTAACAGAGCTAGGAATTGTTCACATTGATGGAATGGACGATCTTAATAAAGGCTTTGTTGCTCGAAGTGGATCAGTTGAAGGTTCGGGTGGTCACTTGTGTCTAGGTCACACTCAAAAAATGTCTGCTGCTCAAAGAGCTGCAGTGGGTGCAGCATTTCAATCTGGGGTGGCTGCAGCAACTGCAGAGAACTATGCAGAGGGGGCCTCTGCTGAAATGACTCTTGATTATACTCTTGAGAATAACACAGCTGGCTTAACTAACATGGGCTCAAGCATTACTGATGCTTTATTTGGTAACGGTAACTATTGTGAAAGCCAACCAGGAGCAGATGCTACATCAGCAACTTATAGACTAGTCGGTGGAGCAACTTACAGTAACTTCAATAATTCAACTTGGACACTTGGAACAAACTTCGCGTGGTCTCATGACTTTATGGGCTATGGACCATCGTCTCTTGGTGGATTTGTTGAAGACAAACAAGCTCTTTCACTTGGCGTAACAATGTCTAAAGGCGATGCGCTTTCAACATCTTTAAACTATGTGATGCAAATGGGTGAGCGTAAAGCTAACCTGGCTCGTGATAAAGACTATCTCGCAGCATCAGTATCTTATGCATTTTAATTTAGGAGAGGAATAAGAATAAAATGAATAAACTAAATCTAAAAAACTTACTGATATCTATCGTATCTGTAGTTTTTATGTCTTCTTCAGCTACTTTAGCTGATGGACATGTTAAGTACTCAATAACGTCATCAAATGTAGCTGAGTACGCAGATATGTTAAACCCTGGGCAGATTAACATGTTTGCTCAGTATCCTGATACATATCGTATTGATGTATCTGGCGAAAGTGCGTCTTGTGCCGTAGATGCTGATATAGCTGCCATTAGCCAATCTAATGGTACAATGGTAAACGACAATGAAGGTATTGAGGTTCCAAACTTTGGTCAGACACCTTTCCCTGATCCAAGTCAAGCTCAACACTTCGTTTGGAATTACCGTACATATTCCAGCCAAATCAGTGCTGTAGAGAGAATTCAAACATCAACAAACGTGAAGGCTGATGGATCAATTACTCTAGGGCAACAAGAAACATCAATTTCTTTTCCAACAAATCCAAGAACAAAAACTATGTATGCTGATAAAAACCTATATGCGTTGTTCATGCAGAAAAACTTAGGTCCACCAAGAAGTGCGGGTACAGTAACTCTTGTTCACGATTTCATTGATAGTTATATGCAACCACGTAAAGCATGGCAGTACAGTCCTGCTACAAGACGTGTACGTAGAGCACCTAACATTTCTTATGACACATTAACAACTGCTGGTGGTGGTATTGTTACTGTTGATCAGTTCGGTGGATTTAACGGAGCACAAGATCGATATGATTGGTCTTATGAAGGTATGCAGAAAATGATTGTTCCTTTTGCAAATGATGCATTGGCTAATAATTCAATTGCGGATACACATGGTGTTGGTCACTTAAATCCTGATTTTGTAAGATTTGAGGAAAAAAATGTTCATGTTGTTCACGCTCAATTGGCTCCAGGACAAAGACACCTTTATGAGTCTCGAACGTTTTATTTCTTAGATGGTCAACCAGGACTTCTTATTTACCAAGATATGTATGATGGTAATCAGGACTTAATGAGAACTTATATGCAAACTCATGTAGTCGGTGGTTTAGGTGGAACAGGAATGACTTCTGAGGACTTATGTAACGTACAAGGTGAATTTACGTTTGACTTTGCTACAAGAACATATTCGGGTGGTAATATCATGGGTCCAGCAATTCAACCTTCGGCTCCAACCTACAATGGTGAAGAAAAACCTGTTAGCTTCTACACACCAGATGGTCTGAGACGTTACGCAAGGTAAAACGGCTTTACCAACAATAACATTTAACATAAAACCCGACTTGAATCTTTTAAGTCGGGTTTTATTTTTTTAATAAAACTTATGTTTCGTATTTTAATATTGCTAGGTGCACTT
>CACHLP010000039.1 GCA_902580665.1 uncultured Pelagibacteraceae bacterium
TCAATTAGTAATTTATGAAATTCCTTATCAAGTTAATAAGTCAAAGATTATTGAGAGGGTATCTGAATTGATTGATTCTAAAAAAATAAATTATCTTGAAGCGATACAGGATGAGTCTGCTGAGGACATTAGAATCGTTTTAGTGCCAAAGAATAGAACCTTTAAGCCAGAAGTAATTTTTGAGGATTTGTGTAAGAATTCGGATTTAGAAATTAGATTTGCTATTAATTTAAATGCAATAAATAGTAAGTTAGAGCCAAAGCTATTCTCACTTAAAGAGTGTTTAAAAGCATTCATTGATCATCGCTTTGTTGTTTTAAAAAACAGAACCCAGTATCGTCTCACGCAAACTGAAAATAGGTTGGAGATCTTAAAGGGCTTCCTAATAGTTTTTAGTAATTTAAATAAGGTAATTAAGATTATCAGAACAGATACTAATCCTGAAAAAAAACTAATTACTGTATTTAAAATCAATAAAAAACAAGCTGAGGCTATACTAGCAATGCGATTAAGACAGTTAAAAAAACTTGAAGAAAAGCAAATAAAGAATGAATATCAAGATTTATTAAATTATAAAAAAGAACTAAATCAGATTCTAAAGTCAAAGAGCAACCAAAGTAAAATATTAAACAAAGAATTCAATGAAAGTTTAGAAGTATTTAAAAAAATAAGTTCTTTTGCTGAAAGAAGAACTGTAATTAATAATTCGTATCAGGAACTTGATTATTCTCTAGAGGAATTTGACTCAAAGGAACCGGTAACAGTATTGTTATCTAAAAATGGTTGGGTAAAATCAATCAAAGGTCATCAGGATGACTACTCGTCTGTTAAGTATAAAGAAGGCGATAGTGAAAAGTTTATTGTTAAGTGTAAGAGTAATAATAAATTGGTTGTATTTTCTACTTTAGGTAAGTTTTATACCATAAATTGCTCTAGAGTTTCATCTGGTAGAGGGTTTGGTGATCCAATAAGTTTGTTAATTGACAAAAATGACAACGAAGAAGTTTTATTCTTTAAGATTTATGAGCAAGATAGAGAATTTTTAATAACCAGCTCTGCTGGTAAAGGTTTTTTTGTTAATTCAAATGACTTCATTGCATCTACAAAATCAGGTAAGAAAGTTATGAATTTAAAGGATAATGATCGAGCAGTATCATGTGCAGAGAAAAAAGGAGATTTGATCGTGTCTATTAGTGGTGAAAAAAAATCATTTAAATTATTAGCTTTCAATAGTTCAGAAATACCTAATATGCAAAAGGGACGAGGTGTTACACTTCAAAAATTCAAGTCAGGAAAAACTCTTAACGCTTTTTGTGCAAACTCAAATGAAGGAATAATCAATGAAAGGTCTAAAAAAGTTTTATTATCCGCTAAAGATCTAAAGAAATGGCTTGGTAAGAGGGCTCAAGCGGGTAGAATTGAGCCAAAGAATTTACACTCTAAAATCTAAAGTTAGCTTAATTGTATTTAATGTCTCAATATCCTAATAGTTATTACGCAACAAGCCTTAGTCAGCAAAAAGATGTTCTTCCAACTTTAATTGATGACCACAAATGTGACTTGTGTGTAATAGGAGGTGGTTTCTCGGGACTGTCAACTGCAATCGAAGCTGCCGAGCGAGGACTTAAAGTAATTTTATTAGAGCAAAATATTATAGGTTGGGGAGCTTCAGGTAGAAATGGTGGCCAAATTTGGAATGATGTTGCATGGGGAATTAATGGTATAGAAAAAAAATATGGCCTTAAGCACGCCATGCAGCTATGGAATATATCACAAGCAGCAGTTGATCTTATCGATGAAAGAATAAAAAGCTTTAATATTGAATGTGATAAGAAGAGCGGGGGAATACATGCAGCCACCAGTTTGTCAAAATTCAAAGAGTATGAAAATGATCTAAAATACAAATTAAAAACTTATAATTATGATAAGCTTGAGGTTCTTGACAAAGCTACAGCCGATTATGAAATTGGCTCTTCACTTTACTATGGAGGAATACTAGATAGGGGGGCGGGGCATTTACATCCATTAAAATACGCTATTGGATTAATGAATGCTGCACTTTCATTAGGTGTTAAGGTGTATGAGAATTCTCCAGCAAAAAAAATATTACAAAGTAGTAATGACATTGAAGTATTAATAGAAAATGGAAAAGTTAATGCAAAAAAAATAGCTGTATGTTGCAATGCCTATATTGAGGGTTTAAACCTCGGTATCGAAAATAAAGTCATGCCTTGTGAAACATATATTGTTTGTACAGAACCTCTTAATATTGATTTGCAGCAAAATATTCTACCTAATGATTATTGTGTCAGCGATACTAACTTTGATCTTAATTATTATAGACTTTCAGAAAGTAAGAGAATGATTTTTGGAGGAGCTGTAGGCTATTCTCTTAAAAATGTAGAGGGTTTAAAGAAAAGAACAAAAAAACAGTTAAATAGAGTATTTCCACAACTTAAATATATAAAAGTTGATTATATTTGGGGTGGATTAATTGCTATTACGGTTAACAGAGTTCCTGATATAGGAATGATAAATGAAAATATATTTTATGCTCAAGGCTTTTCAGGGCATGGAGTTGCATTTACTGGTATTGCCGGTAAAATTTTGGCTGAGAACATTGTATCTGGTAAAACTAGTGAAATGGAAGCTTTCGAGAAGATTAAGCATAGAAATTTTCCTGGGGGCAGATTATTTAGAATGCCTTTATTAGTAACAATTAGCGCTATGCAGAGGATGATGGATATTTTTAATGTATAAAATTTTGTTTATTGGAATTGGAAAGATGGGATTTCCAATGGCTGGCTTCCTATCAGAGAAATATGAGGTTTCTGTATACAATAGATCTAAGGAAAAAATCAGCATTTGGAAAAAAAAGTATGGAGGAAATGGAGTAGATAACCTAAATCAGCTTGATGAAAAATTTGATTTCATCATTTCATGTATCGGTAACGATGATGATCTGAGAGAGATTACTTCAAACGACACTGGATGTTTTAATGTAATTAGAAAAAATACAATTTTTATTGATCATTCAACAGTTTCACCAAAAATTGTCCAAGAGCTTGAACTTAAATTAAAAGAAAAAGAAGCTTATTTTCTAGATGCACCTATCTCTGGTGGCCAGTTGGGAGCTGAAAAGGGACAATTAAGTATCATGGTAGGAGGAGATAAAAATGCATTTAATAAAAGTGAGAGTATTTTTGAGGTTTATGGAAAAAAAAGAAAGTACATGGGGTCATCAGGTTCAGGACAATTAACTAAAATTATTAATCAAATTTGTATTGCTGGTTTAGTGCAGGGCCTTTCAGAATCAATTTATTTTATGAAGCAAACTAAACTTAATCCAGAGGATGTTTTGGACGTTATTTCCTCTGGAGCAGCCCAATCTTGGCAAATGGATAATAGATTTATGACAATGACTGAAAATAAATTTGATTTTGGGTTCGCGGTTGATTTAATGAGAAAGGATTTATCAATCGCATTTGATGAAGCCAAAAAATTTGGCATTGATTTAGAAATTACAAAGATTGTTGATGAATTTTACAAAGACGTGCAAAACATGGGCGGCAATAAATTTGACACATCAAGTTTAGTAAAAAGATTACTCAGTTAATTTAATAAACTTTGAAACTTCAGGAGCAAAGTAAGTAATTATAGCATCAGCTCCGGCTCTTTTAAAAGAAGCAAGCTGCTCAAGGACCACCGCTTTTTCATCAACTAAACCTTTTTCTGCAGCAAATTTAATCAAGCTATATTCACCAGATACTTGGTAGGCAAAAGTTGGAAAATTTAACTCATGCTTAATTCTATAAATAATATCTAAATAACTTATTCCTGGCTTTACCATCAATATATCTGCGCCTTCGCTAATGTCCATAGAGGCTTCTCTGATTGCCTCGTCAGAGTTATTTATATTCATTTGGTAAGTTTTTTTATCTGATTTAAGGCTATTTGAAGAACCTACAGCATCTCTGAATGGTGAATACATAGCAGATGCATACTTTGCAGTGTACGAAAGTATTAAGGCATCTTGAAAATCATTTTTTTCTAGTTGATTTCGTATCATTCCTATTCTTCCATCCATCATGTCAGATGGAGCTATAACATCAGCCCCACAGTCTGCATAAAGCAGTGCTTGTTTTACAAGTAATTCATTTGTTTCATCATTAAGTATTTTTCCACTGTCATTTATTAAACCATCATGTCCATGATCAGTATAGGGGTCAAGTGCCACGTCACACATCAATCCAAAACTTTTGTTTGATCTTGATAATTGATCTATTGACTTACAA
>CACHLP010000040.1 GCA_902580665.1 uncultured Pelagibacteraceae bacterium
TGTCTACAAATTTTCAAAAGTAATCGGTATACTGGTGCATTGATTATGTTTTCTTTACTACTAACACTAATTTAATATGGATTTTGAAATTACAGCTCAAAAAATTATTGAAAAGACTCTCAAAGGTGGGGCTAATGAGTGTGATGTTGTACTTGCAAAAACAAGTGGCAAATCTATCAGTTGCAGAAAACAGAATATAGAAGATCTTGAAGAGTCAAATGATAGCACTATTGGAATAAGAGCACTGGTTGATCGGAAACAAGCTTTTGTCTCTTCATCTGAAGTAGGTGAAGATAACATAGAAACACTTGTAAATAAGTGTGTGTCCATGGCAAAATTAGCTCCTATTGATGACACAGCTGTCTTGGGTGATAGTTCATTGTTTGAAAATGAAATACGTAATTTAGAATTAAATCAAAGTGAAGAGACTAATACTGAAGCTCTAATAGACTCCATTAAGGAGTGTGAGGAAGCAGCTCTTTCAGTTCCTGGAATAAGCAATTCCGAGGGAGCTGGAGCATCTTATTCACAGGGCGAATTCTATTTAGCAACTAGTAATGGCTTCCAAGGAGGATACAAATCATCAACAAATTCTATATCTTGTTCTGTTCTCGCTGGTGAAGGACAAAGTATGGAAAGGGATTATGATTACTCTGTATCTAGACATTTTTCAGATTTGCGCTCAGCAAAAGAAATCGGAATATCAGCAGCAAACAAAACATTAAAACGATTAAATCCAAAAAAAATTAAATCAACAAGACTTCCAGTAATATTTGATAAAAGAATTAGTAATGGCTTAATTGGATATCTTGCTGGAGCAATATCAGGCCCATCTATTGCAAGAGGAACTAGTTTTCTACAGGATAGTCTAGGAAAACAAATATTCAAAAAAGACGTAACCATAATCGATGATCCAGGAATTCTAAAAGGATTGGGCTCTAAACCATTTGATGGTGAGGGAATTAGAGTCAATAAAAAAGAAATTGTATCCAATGGAAAACTCAATACTTGGATTTTAAATACATCAACAGCAAAGAAACTTAATTTTAAAACAACAGGAAATGCTTCTCGTTCTGTTGGTGCACCTCCAGGAGTATCAACATCAAATTTTTTTATGACTAATGGAATAATGTCCTATGATGATATGATCAAATCCATAAAATATGGTTTTTATGCTACTGAACTAATTGGGATGGGTGTAAACTTAGTGACAGGCGACTATAGTATGGGCGCTAGTGGTATGTTGATTGAAAATGGTGAGATTACTCATGCTGTCAGTGAAGTAACGATAGCTTCAAATCTCACAGAAATGTTTTTGAATTTATCCGCAGCTAACGATCTTGAGTTCAAGTACCGAACCAACGCTCCTACAGTTCTAATTGAGAATATGACACTAGCCGGAAAATAAGCTTTTTTAGCCATTAACCAATATTTAGATTTAAATTTTCTGTAATAGTATTATGAATACCTTCTCATGACTGGATCACAGATATTAGGAAGGTTATTTAGAGAAAGTATAAAGCCTTACGCCTCAAGATTAGCGAGCTCATTATTTTTTATGATAATAATAGCTCTTTCAACAGGAGCTACTGCTTGGCTACTTGACCCTGCAATTGACAAAATTTTTCTTGAAAAAGATGAATCAATGTTACTGTTGATACCAATTGCAATAATTCTAACATTACTAATTAAAAGTGTTGCAACTTACATCCAAGTTGTACTTTTAAATGGGGTAGCTCAAAACGTTATCGCAGATACACAAATCAAATTATTTAAAAAAATTATCAATGCTGACTTATCTTGGCTTCATAAAATACACTCAGCAAAAATAATTTCTAATTTTCTCTATGATGTTACTCTACTTCAAGACTCTGTAAGCAGTAGTTTAGCAAATGGGGTTAAGGACTTACTAACACTCATTTGTCTTTTGGGTGTTATGTATTATCAAGACTGGCAATTGGCAACAATCGCTATTATAGCATTCCCTTTAGTTGGTGTGTTGACTAGAGGATTGGGTAAACGAGTAAAAAAAGCTTCAACAGAAACACAAGAAGAAACTGGCGTCCTTGCCTCAATACTCTCTGAAAATCTTGATGGAACTAGAATTGTAAAGGCCTATCAGCAAGAAGAAAAAGAAATAGAGAAGCTTAGTAAATCTGTCTGGAGAAGAGTTCAAAAAATTCTCAGAGGGGCAAATGCACGTGGAGCAGCTTCACCATTTGCGGAATTTCTTGCCGGATTTGGTATTGCAGGAACTCTATATTATGCAGGCTTGAGAGGCCTTCAAGGAGAACTGCCTCTGAACGAATTTATATCATTTCTTGGAGCAATGATGTTGGCATTTCAACCGCTTAGAAGACTCGCCTCAATAAATACAACTCTTCAAGAAGGTTTTGCGGCGGCTATAAGAGTATTTGGTCTATTAGATCAAAAGAGTTTGATTAATGAAAAAAAAGACGCTAGAGAACTATCATTAAACAAATCTGATATTGATTTGCAAGGGGTTACTCTCTCTTATGAGGGCCAGACCAATTCAGCGCTTAAGAAAATTAATCTTAATATTCCTCATGGCAAGACTACTGCTTTGGTAGGACCCAGTGGATCAGGTAAATCATCAATCTTAAATCTTATACCAAGATTCTATGATCCCGACTCAGGTGAATTAAAAATTGATGGACAAAATATAAAAGATCTTACAATTTCCTCAGTCAGGTCAGTGATTGCTTTAGTTAGCCAAGAACCAATTCTATTTGATCTGTCTATAAAAGAAAATATTCTTTACAGCCGACCCAACTCTACTGATGAAGAAATAATCAGTGCAGCAAAATCTGCTGCTGCGGACTCATTTATTTCAGAACTGCCAAATGGATATGATACGATAATTGGAGAGAAGGGATATAGTCTTTCAGGTGGTCAAAAACAAAGAATATCAATTGCAAGAGCTTTTTTAAAAAATGCACCAATACTTTTATTGGATGAAGCAACTTCAAGTTTGGACACTGAATCCGAAAGCCTTGTTCAGGAAGCGATCAAAAAATTGATGAAAGATAGAACAACTTTGGTAATAGCTCACCGACTAAGTACTATAATAAATGCAGATCAAATTATAGTTCTAAATGATGGAAAAATTGTTGAAAGCGGCAATCATGAAGAGTTGCTATTAAATAACGGCATTTATAAGAAATTATACGAACGCGAATTTTAATTTAATGGTAAAGTATCTTGCAAGTAAAGTAATTGCACAAAATATAATATCGTACTTAGGATCTCTATATATTTTATTTGTACACAATTCCTCAAAAATAAAATTTAAAGGTCGAAAAAATATAAACAACCTATTTAAAAAAAATGAGGCATTTATTTACTCTTTTTGGCATGACCAACTATTAATGTGTCCCCTAACGTGGCAGAATAAAAAACCTATAAGAGTTCTTATATCAAAGCATCGTGACGGAGATATAATATCTAAAGTCATTTCACATTTAGGATTTAGCGCGATCCGAGGATCAACTCACAAATCCAACAAAACTAAAAATAAGGGTGGGCTTTTATCTGCTAGAAAAATGATAAAATCGCTTCAAGAAAATATCTGTATTGGCATTTCCCCAGATGGGCCTAAAGGGCCAAGACATAAAGTAAGTGACGGTATAATTAGTATTGCAAAGCTAAGCAATTCAGTGATTGTTAAATACGTGGGATCAGTTCATTATTCCAAAGCCGTTTAATGAAATAACTATAATTTGGGGCACCCCAATTAAAGTAGGTACAAAAAATACAAAGGTTAAGCCAACAAAAGAAATGCTAGAGAATCTGATGAATGATCTCACAAAAAGAGCTAATAAAGGATATAATTAAAAAGTGATATTATTTCTCTACCGTATATTTTCAAATTTATCTCTCATCATTATTCCTTTGGTTATCTTTATAAGAAAAAGAAAAGGCAAAGAGTTGCAAGAAAGGACTAAAGAAAGGTATGGAGAAAATACATATAAGCGAAAAAAAGGTAAACTGATTTGGATTCATGCTGCCAGCATTGGTGAGTGTCAATCAATACTACCAATAGTAGATAAATTGAAAAAAGATCAATCTATTGAT
>CACHLP010000041.1 GCA_902580665.1 uncultured Pelagibacteraceae bacterium
ATTTTTACTGGCTGGGTTGATGTTGATTTAGACTCTGAAGGAACAAGTGAAGCATTAAAGGCCGCTGATTTAATCTCAAAAGTAAACCTTAAACCAACAGCAGCATTTACTTCTTACCTAAAGAGAGCTCAAGAAACTCTAAACATAATAGTAAAAAATTTAAAATTAAACGATATAGAAGTAAATTATGGTTCTCTTCAAGGTTTAAATAAAAATGAAGTTAAAGAGAAATATGGAGAAGAACAATTTCTTAAATGGCGCCGGGGATATAACACTCCTCCACCAGCGTTAAATGCTGATAGTGAGATGAACCCAAAAATTGATCCTTTATATAAGGGAATTACAAATTTACCTTTAACAGAATGTTTAGCAGATACTTATGAGAGAGTAATTCCCTATTGGGAGAACAACGTAAAACCAATAGTACTAAAAAATACTACTATTATTTCGGCACATGGAAACAGCTTGCGTGCTCTTTGCAAATATCTTTTTTCTGTTTCAGACAAAGAAATAGTGAATTTAGAAATTCCCACAGGGAATCCTCTAATGATAACCTTAAATAATAGTTGCAAAATACAGTCGGCAAGTTATCTTGATCCCCTCAGATCGGAAAATTTGCCAGATATTGGCGCTTAAAGAGGTACATTTATGAATGAAGTTTTTATCACATCCGCTGTAAGAACAGCTGTCGGTTCTTTCAATGGATCATTAGCAAACATGCCTGCTCATGACTTGGGCAAAATTGTAATTAAGGAAGCTATCGGTAGGTCTAATGTTGAGGCTTCTGAAGTAGAGGAAGTTATACTAGGTCAAGTATTAACGGCCGCGACTGGCCAGAATCCAGCAAGACAAGCAGCAATAAATGCAGGTTTAAATAAGGAAACACCAGCTTGGCTTGTAAATCAAGTGTGTGGATCCGGACTAAGAAGTGTGGCACTAGCGTATCAAGCGATCATGAACAATGATGCAAATATTATTGTTGCTGGTGGCCAGGAGTCTATGAGTCAATCTCCTCATTGTTCTCATTTAAGAAATGGAACAAAAATGGGAGATAACCAAATGGTGGACTCAATGATTAAAGATGGTCTATGGGATGCCTTCAATGGTTATCACATGGGCACAACAGCTGAGAATGTTGCTCAACAATGGCAAATAACTCGTGATCAACAAGACGAATTTGCTGTTGAGTCTCAAAAGAGAGCAAGCAAGGCAAAATCTGAAGGTATATTTAAAGATGAAATTGTTGGCGTTGAAATAAAAACAAGAAAAGAAACAGTTGTCTTTGATAGCGATGAATACATAAAGGATAATGTACAGTTAGAAAAACTTGCGACTCTAAGACCAGCTTTTTCAAAAGAAGGTACAGTAACAGCAGCCAATGCGAGTGGAATTAACGATGGTGCTGCGGCAATGACTGTTATGTCTGGAGAAGAAGTTAAGAAAAAAAATATAGAACCTATTGCACGTATTGTTTCATGGGCAAGTGCTGGAGTTGATCCTTCAATAATGGGTACTGGTCCAATACCGGCCAGTAGAAAAGCCTTAGAGAAAGCTGGATGGAGTGTTGCTGATTTAGATTTGATTGAGTCAAATGAAGCTTTTGCAGCCCAATCATGTGCAGTAAATAAAGAAATGGGCTGGGATACATCTAAAGTAAATGTCAATGGTGGAGCTATTGCAATTGGCCATCCAATTGGTGCTTCAGGAGCGAGGATCTTAGTGACATTATTAAATCAAATGAAAAGACAAGATGCGAAAAAAGGCCTTGCAACACTATGCATTGGCGGTGGCATGGGTGTCGCTTTATGTGTTGAGAGATAAATAGGAGAATATTATGACAAAAGTAGCATTAGTAACTGGTGGAACAAGAGGAATTGGTGCAGCAATATCCATAGCGCTAAAGGATAGTGGATGTAAAGTTGCAGCAACATATGGCTCAAATTCTGAGGCTGCAGAAAAATTTTCATCTGAAAATGGAGTAGAGGTCTTTAAATGGAATGTAGCTGATCCAGCTGCATGTGAAGATGGCGTTAAACAGGTAGTTGAAAAATTAGGAGCTGTTGATATCCTGGTAAACAATGCTGGAATTACTAAAGCTGCAATGACACACAAGATGACAATTGAGCAATGGGATGATGTCATCAGAGTTGATTTAGACTCAGTTTTTTATATGACACGATGTGTACTAGATGGCATGAGAGAAAAAGGATTTGGAAGAATTATTTCGATTTCATCAATTAATGGTCAAAAGGGTCAAATGGGTGTTGTTAACTACAGTGCTGCAAAAGCAGGAGTAATTGGTTTTACTAAAGCGCTTGCTCAAGAGACAGCAAGAAAGAACATAACCGTCAATGCTGTTGCACCAGGTTACATTAGCACCGAATTACTTGCTGATACCCCAGAAAAAGTCATGGAGGGAATTCTTGCTCAAATTCCAATAGGCCGGTTAGGTACAGTTGATGAAGTGTCAAGAATTGTTACTTTCCTTGCAAGTGATGATGCTGGATTTATTACTGGTTCAACCATATCTGCAAATGGTGGTCAGTACTTCTCTTAAAAATTATCTTTAAGATTTCGTATATGGGTGAATACGTTCTCAGGACTTTTTTCTATAAGGCCTAAAGCCTCACTAATTTGATTATTATCTGCTTGTAAAAAAATATTCAATTTTTTTTCCTCTTGAATTGTTGAAGGTATAGAGGATAAATTTTTTGAATATAAATTTTCTAATTCATTAATTTTACCTTTTAACTCATCACTAGGCAAAATCGAGTAGATAAATTTGGCATTGCTCAAAGTATACTCATGCCCACAATATATTTTTGTTTCATCAGGCAGGTCCCTGATTTTTTTAAGTGATTCCCACATCATTTTAGGAGTGCCCTCAAACAGTCTTCCACAGCCAAGGGAAAACAGAGTATCGCCAGTAAAAACTGACTTTTCTCTATTAAAATAAAATGCAATATGACCAACTGTGTGGCCTGAAATTTCAAAAATCTCAGACTCTATATCGCCAAAATGCCACTTGTCTCCTTCTCTAAGGTGAATATCGATGCCAGGAATTCTATCTTTATCTTTTTCACTACCTACAATACTACATTTGTATTTTTCTTTAAGTTCATAATTTCCACCAACATGATCAAAGTGATGATGAGTATTTAAAATATATTTTAATTTTAAATTATTTTTTTCTAAGCAATCAATGACAGGGCTGGCTTCAGATGGATCAACTACAAATGCTTCATTATTTTCATTATAGCATACATATGTGTAATTATCAGATAGGCACTTAACAATGAGAGTTTTAAACATATTAATTTTTTATTTTAGAAACTAAAAATAAACCAACTTCATTAAAATAACTATTCAAAAGATTTTTTCCATTAAATTCATTTAGATTATTTGTTTTTAAATTTGCTTGTTTTTCAATTCTAATTCCTGCTTCATCACATAAATCAATGAAATCATTTATGGTACAGAAGTGAAGATTAGGAGTTTCATGCCAAGAGTAACTTAATTTCTCACTTATAGGCATTTTTCGTTTAAGTAACAGGCTTGTAGCAATTTTCCAATGACCAAAATTAGGAAAAGAGATTATTGCCTTGCTTGAAATTCTAACTAATTCTGACAAAACATTTTTTGGACTTTTTGTTGCCTGTAAGGTGTAAGTAAGTATCGAGTAATCAAACAAATTATCTGGATAATCATATAAGTCTAAATCAGCATCACCTTCGATTACAGAAATTCCTTTTGAAAGACAGAGTTGAACTTTTTGTTGATCAATCTCCATGCCTCTACCATCAATATCTTTTTCTTCTTTCAAGAATTCAAGCAACGAACCGTCGTTACAGCCTACATCAATTACAGATGACTTAGCTGGTATTAAATCAGCAATGATCTTAAAGTCCTTTTTTTCATTGATTAAGCTCATAAATTTTCATAAGTTGATTTAATAAATCCTTGCATAGCCTCAAAAAGCTTAGGTTCTTCAAGTAAAAATGAGTCATGTCCACCATTAGTTTCAATCTCAATAAAACTTA
>CACHLP010000042.1 GCA_902580665.1 uncultured Pelagibacteraceae bacterium
TTACACAGGTACTATTACAGATCTGAGTTGTCCCACTAAACAATCTTGTTGGGTAGTTGGTCACGATGCAGTGATCCTACATTCAAATGATTATGGCAAGACATGGATTAAGCAATATGAGGATATTGACTGGGATGCACCACTGTTATCTATTCATATGTTTGATGAAAATGATGGAATTGCATTAGGAGCCTTTGCTTTATCACTACGAACCTCTGATGGAGGAAAGAGTTGGGGTTATTTGTTTATGGATGATGACGAATTTCAACCACATTTAAACTTCGCGTACGCTGACTCACAGATGTGGCGAAAATCAGCAATGAATGAGGCCTATGCAGTAGGTGAATTAGGAAAATATTATCTCTCAGATGATAGAGGCTTGAGTTGGGTCTCTGTAGAAACTGGTTATGAAGGTTCTTATTGGTCGGGCATTAAGGTAGATGAGGGCCAATCACTTTTACTAGGCATGTCAGGTAATCTGACATTAATAAATGACTATGGACCAGAGGATGTTATCCCATCTGATAAGATTACAACGCTTGCTTGTTACGAGACAGGCGTTTTCTCTGGCGAGTGTAAAACTTTAGGTTTTGAGAGGCTATTTATCGGTTCCAAAAATAGTTTAACCAGTGCTATTATATTGGATGACGGGCGTATAGCTATAAGCGGTAATGGTGGTTCTGTCTCCGTAGTTGATCTGTTCAGAAAGAAAAATATTGAAACCTGTGTCCGATCTGATCGTTTGAGTAACACTTCAATTGTATATCTCGGAAGTGATGAATTTTTATTGGCGGGTGAGAATGGATTTCGAAAGCACAGCATGTCACAATGCTATGAAAATTTTACATCAGAAGATTCAAGTTCTCAGGATAGTTATTTTACTGTAGATTTAGGATAAATGGGACGAGTTCAGGATAAAGTAGCAATTATCACAGGTGCAGCTTCTGGACTTGGCTTTGCTACTGCACGTAAACTTCTTGAGGAAGGTGCAAAGGTAATTCTCACTGATGTAAACCGAGAAGTATTAGATTCAATGTCGGAGCGCTTAAGTGGTTTTAGCAAGTCACAATTTCAAGCTATATTTCATGACGTTACCCAAGAAGAGTCATGGATTGACTTAATTAACAAAACTGAGAGTGATCATGGTAAAATTAATATTTTGGTGAACAGTGCAGGCATCAGTCTTGGCGCTGATGTTGTTTCAACCGATTTTGATATTTGGAAAAAAGTACATCAAGTGAATCTTGATAGTGTTTTTCTTGGATGTAAATACGCTGTTCCCGTCATGGGTAAGTATGGTTATGGTTCAATCATTAATATCTCATCAATTTCAGGTATAGTTGCAGGATGGAATACTGCTGCATACAATTCATCGAAAGCTGGAGTTCGTCTTCTCTCTAAATCAGTGGCGCTATTTTGCGCAAAAAAAGGATTTGAGGTTCGCTGTAATTCTGTTCACCCGGCATTTGTGAATACACCCATTCTTGATCCCATTAAGCAGGCTTTTGGTGCAGACGAAGCAGTTGCCAAACTGTCCAGACAAATCCCAATGAATAAAATTGGTGATACAGATGATGTGTCGTACGCCATTTTATATCTAGCATCTGATGAGTCCAAATTTATGACTGGGACAGAAATTGTTCTTGATGGCGGCCTAAGCGCGATGTAGTTTCATAGCTTGAGCTATGAATAATAAAACTGCATTAATGGTCGTTCACCAACCAAGATCAAGCACTGGTGATGTTGGTATTAAATTAAGAAAGCGTGGCTACACACTGGATGTAAGAAGGCCAGTGATTGGTGAAAAACTTCCAAAAAATATGGATGAGCATGATTTAGCGATCATCTATGGTGGACCACCAAGTGCTAATGATGATCTCGATTATATAAAATACGAGATAGACTGGATTTCCAAAGTACTCGAGGCTAACAAGCCATTTCTGGGAATATGTTTAGGTGCCCAAATGCTGGCCAAGAACCTTGGAGGGACAGTTCAAAAATCTCGTGACCTTACACTTGAAATTGGTTTTTTTGATATCAATCCCACAGGAGATGGGCATAAGATGTTCCAAAGACAGAAAAAGTTTTTTCAGTGGCACCGAGAAGGTTTTACTGTGCCCAAGTCATGCGAAATTCTAGCCAATGGCGATTTATTCAGGGAACAGGCATTTCGATATAATAATGCTTTAGCCATTCAATTTCATCCCGAGGTCAATTTAAAGATGCATCTTCGTTGGTTGTATTATGCTGGTTATATGCTTAAAGAAAAAGGTGCACAAAATCGACGTGAACAACTTACTCATCGACTTAAACATGGTAAAAAAATAAATTTATGGTTAGACTCTTTTTTAGATAACTACTTATTGAAAGACATTAATTCATGAATTCACTTATCATTCTCTTTGATCAAGTTATCAATCTTTATACGTGGGTATTGATCATCAATGTCATTTTTAGCTGGTTGATAGCTATGAATATCTTCAATACACAGAATAGAATTATTATTGCTGTTTATTATGGGACAAAAAAGTTAACCGATCCACTGCTTAATCCTATAAGAAACTTTCTACCGAGTCTCAGTGGAATTGATATATCTCCTGTAGTCTTGATTTTGATTTTGTATTTTATTAGAAATCTGCTCTATGAATATTTTTATATGACGATTGCTTTGTAAATTATGGATGAAAATAAACTCATTGATGGAAAAAAAATTGCTTCAGATTTGCGTGCAGAAACTGCAGTAAAAGTAGAGGCTTTTAAAAAAGATTTTAATAAAGTTCCAACTCTTGCGGTTGTTTTGGTGGGTGAAGATCCAGCTAGCCAAGTTTATGTAAAGACTAAAACAAAAATGGCTAAAGAAATTGGTATGGATGTAGAAGACCATTTCTTAGATACTAGCGTTGCAGAGACTGATTTATTAAAGCTTATTGATGATCTTAACAAAAATGATAAAGTAAATGGTATACTGGTTCAATTACCACTGCCATCACACATAGATTCTAGAGCAATCATCGATTCAATTGATCCTATAAAAGATGCTGATGGATTTCATGCAGTTAATGTTGGCAGAAACTCAATTGGTGGTGAACTTTTAAATGAAACATTTACTCCGTGTACTCCTCTTGGCTGTTATCTGATGTTAAAGAAATCTGTTGCTGACCTAAAAGGGATGCATGCTGTTATTATTGGCAGATCCAATATTGTTGGCAAACCCATGGCACAATTGCTTCTAGAGGAGTCTTGTACCGTGACTATTGTGCATTCGAAGACAAGAAATATTGAAGAGCTTACCAGGCAAGCAGATATTGTTGTTGCAGCAGTGGGCAGACCACTGATGGTTAAAAAAGATTGGATTAAAGAAGGTGCGATCGTTATTGATGTTGGCATCAATCGTGTTGATCATCCTGAAAATCCAGGTAAAACTAAACTTGTTGGAGATGTTGATTTTGATGAAGTATTAAGTGTAGCTTCAGCAATTACGCCAGTTCCAGGCGGTGTGGGACCTATGACAATCGCATGTTTGTTAAAAAATACAGTAGATGCTGCAATTCGACAGCAACAATAATTATTTTTTCTCTCTTAATCTCAAAGCGTTCAGTTTGATAAATCCTTCAGCATCTTTTTGAGAATAAATATTATCTGATTCAAAAGTTGCTAGATTAGGATTGTACAAACTCATTGAACTCTCACGACCTGTAATCATAGTATTGCCTTTATATAGTTTTAGTCTCACTTTACCTTCTACATTCGCTTGAGATTTATCAATCATGGATTGCATCATTTCCCTTTCTGGTGAAAACCAATAGCCGTTGTAGACTAGCTCTGCATACTTAGGAGAGAATTCATCTTTCATGTGAGCCGCTTCTTTATCCAATGTGATGCTCTCTATGGCTCTGTGCGCGTGAT
>CACHLP010000043.1 GCA_902580665.1 uncultured Pelagibacteraceae bacterium
CTACTGGCTCCTGCTATACGAAAGGTGAGCTTATTGCCTTATCTAAGGTTCTAGAAAATCATCCTCACGTTAATATAATGACTGATGATTTGTACGAACATCTTATCTATGATGACGTTCAGTTTTATACGCTCGTAAGCGTTGCTCCTTTTCTTAAAGATCGTACTCTAACTCTGAATGGCGTGAGTAAGGCTTATGCTATGACAGGGTGGAGAATAGGGTATGCTGGGGGAAATAAGGATTTGATTAAAGCAATGGGTAAATTGCAATCCCAATCAACGAGTAACCCTACTTCTATAAGCCAGGCAGCCGCAGTTGAGGCTCTAAATGGTGATAACTCTTTTATAGCTGAGAGATCTGAGGTGTTTAAGAAAAGAAGAGACAAACTGATTTCTGAATTAAATAGTATGAATGGCATTTCATGCAGAAAACCTGAAGGTGCTTTTTATGTATTTCCTTCATGTCAGGACATTATTGGTAAGACAGACAATTTGGGTAATATAATAAGCAACGATCAAGAATTTGTGACCTCTTTATTGGAGCAAGCTGGAGTTGCTGTAGTTCAAGGATCAGCATTTGGACTTGAGGGATATTTTAGAATTTCTTATGCTACTTCAGATGAAAATTTAGAAGAAGCATGTTTTCGCATGCGGACCTACTTAGAAAATTTAAAATAATTTAAGATTTCTCCGCGAGAAACTTTTCTGCCTCAAGCGCAGCCATGCATCCCATGCCAGCTGCGGTCACAGCTTGACGGTAAGTTTTATCTTTTACATCACCAGCAGCGTAAACACCGTTAACATTTGTTAGAGTTGAGTCAGGTTTTGTAATAATGTAGCCTTCATTATCCATCTCAACTTGATTTCTGAAGATTTGCGTAGCAGGATCGTGTCCTATAGCTATAAACACTCCGTCTAATTCAATATCTCGTATCTCATTAGTTTTTACATTTTTGACTTTAATACCTTTTACATTGAGAGGATCTTCATCACCTAGAATATCCTGCAGTTGATGGTCCCAAATACATTTAATTTTTTCATTATTAAAAAGTCTATCTTGAAGTATCTTTTCAGCTCTTAATTCATCTCTTCGGTGTATTAAATAAACTGTCGATGCAAAATTAGTTAAATACAAGGCTTCTTCTACAGCTGAATTGCCGCCGCCAATAACAGCAACTTTTTTTTCTTTAAAGAAAAAGCCATCACATGTAGCGCAAGCAGAAACTCCATATCCTTGAAATTTTTTTTCAGACTCTAGACCTAACCACCTTGCTTGAGCACCTGTTGAAATGATTACTGAGTCGGCAGTATAAGTCTTGCCAGACTCACTTATGGCTTTAAAGGGGGTTGATTTAAAATCTACACTTTCAATAATGTCACTAATAATTTTTGTTCCAACATTCTTTGCTTGGGCTTCCATTTGTTCCATAAGCCAAGGGCCTTGAATTACATCTCCGTAACCAGGATAATTCTCTACATCAGTTGTTATTGTTAATTGACCTCCTGGTTGAATTCCCTGCACAATGGTAGGTTCTAGCATAGCACGCGCAGCATAGATAGCAGCTGTATACCCTGCTGGTCCTGAACCAATTATGAGAACTTTTGAATGCATTTGGCTTTTAGTATAATCTATATATTATCAAACTAATTAAAAGAATATATATATTCAGATTCTAAGTAATATCTAAATGAATAATTTCAAGACTAATAAGTTAGCATGGTGTTTAACTGATGGCTCAGCCGGCATGATTAGTCAAGTTAGAGGTCTTGCCGAAGCGCTTAATGTAAATTATGAACTTAAAGTGGTTAAACTTAATTTTCCATGGAATAAGCTGCCAGTTAATTTTTTACCATTGTCAAATATGATGTTTAAGAATTTAAGTGACTTCAATCTAGATTCGAAAGTTCCAGATATATTGATTTCATGCGGCAAAAGAAGCATTTATGCCTCACTATTCATTAAAAAAAAATCTGTTAAACGCGTATTCTCTATCCATATTCAAAATCCAAGAGTAAACACAAACAATTTTGACATTGTTATTGCCCCATCTCACGACAAAGTGGTTGGACACAATGTCATAACTACAGATCTTGCTATTAATCACATAACACCAAAACTACTTGATATGCATGCGGAAAAAATGAAGGACAGCTTTGGGTCAATTCAAAAACCAATTTGTACGGTTTTTATTGGTGGTAAAAGTAGAAATTACAAATTCGATCAATCAAATGTTATCGAATTAGCAAAGTCTTTAGACAATGTGATGAATAATAATAATGTTCAAATGTTTATTGTTTTTTCAAGAAGAACAGACGAATTTATAAAAGATTATTTAAAAAAGAAATACTCAAAACAAAATATTGTTTGGGAAGGAAAAGAGAATCCTTACTTAGCTCTTATGCATTACTCAAAATACCTAATCTGTACTTCAGACTCAGTGTCAATCATATCTGAGTCTGTATCCGCAAAAAAACCAGTTTTTATTTACAAGTTACCAAGCTCAAAAAGATTTAATCGAATTGAAAGCTTCTTATCAACTTTGGTCAAAAAAAACTATGTGAAAATATTAACAGATAGATTAGAGGATTATTCAAATTCTTATACGAACGAAACTATGGAAGTAGCCAGAACAATTAATGAGAGCTATAATAATCAATAATGTCATTAGTTAATGCACTTAGAAATAATTTAATTCATTTCAAAAAACCGTTTAGTCACTGGACATTGGAAAATCCTTTATCAGAAACTTCCATAGACGAGATCTATAGCATAGAATTTCCAGAAGGTGACGTGATATTCGATGGCACAAGAGCAGGCGACAAAACTGGAAAAAACCTATTAAGTAAATTGAGGGTTTTTATTACAAAAGAAAATTCCTCTGATTATCCTGAATTGTATAAGCTTGTAAAAGAAATGCAATCAAAGGAGTGTACTGATTTAATTTCAAAAATGATTAATAGAAACCTAGCAAATTCCTTTGTAAGGGTTGAAGTCATTGCTGATAAAAATGGTTTTTGGCTTGAACCTCACTGTGACATAAAAGAAAAATTAATGTCGTCAATTTTATTTGTTAATAGGTATGGAGAAAACGAAAATCTTGGAACTGATTTTTATACTCCTGATCTTAAAGTTGCCAAGACTTTACCTTATAAAAATAATTTTGGGTATATTTTTACTTCAGAAAAAGACTCATGGCACGGATTAGAAAAAAAACATATCAAAAATGAAAGACGATGCTTACAATTAAATTACGTTACGTTTGAAACAGAGTGGCCCGTATATTGATGGTAAAAAAAACGCTCGATAGTGTAGATTTAAAAATACTAAGGATTCTTCAAGATGAGGGAAGAATATCCAATCTAGATCTTTCAAAAAAAATAAGTATGTCGCCGCCTCCGACCCTCAGAAGAGTGCGTGATTTAGAAGACAATGGCTATATTGACGGATTTAGAGCTAACCTTGATCCAACAAAGTTAGGATATGACTTAACAGCATGGATTTTTATTAGTTTGAAGAACCAGAACGAAGAGAGCCTAAGTGCTTTTGAAAAACAGATTTGGGGATGGGAAGCGATAAGGGAGTGTTTTATGCTTAATGGTGAAATTGATTTTATTTTAAAATGTGTTGTTAAAAACATGAATGAATTTAATGACTTTCTGATACAAAAAATCACGCCAAATGAAAATATTTCAAGTGTTAAAACAGCATTCGTAATAAAGAATACAAAAAAACTAGGCAACGTTCCTTTAGACTAGTGAAAATTAGTAATTTGATTAACTTCAAGATC
>CACHLP010000044.1 GCA_902580665.1 uncultured Pelagibacteraceae bacterium
GTATCGGGAGCATTTTCTGGTGATACAGATCTTGTGTATACATAATCAGGAGCTTCTTCCCAGGGATCTTCAAGGACTTTACCTTCAGCAGAAGAGTGCAAAACATTTTCATCAATACTGAAAGGTTGTTCCCCTCTTTTATCTTTGGCAATCTCAATACCGTGTTGATCAGCATACTCAACCAAAGATGTTCTGGATGTAAGATCCCATTCTCTCCATGGACTGATAATTTTAATATCGGGTTTATGATAATAATAACCCAATTCAAATCTAATTTGATCATTACCTTTGCCTGTTGCACCATGTGATACGGCGTCAGCTCCTACTTTGTTTGCAATTTCAATTTGTTTTTGTGCAATCAAAGGCCTCGCAATAGATGTGCCTAATAGGTAGTAGCCTTCATAAAGTGGATTAGCTCTAAACATTGGGAATACGTAATCTCGGACGAATTCTTCTTTGAGATCTTCAATAAATATTTCTTTAACACCTTGTTGGGTTGCTTTTTTTTCAACCAAATCATAATCTTCATCTTGGCCTAAGTTTGCGGTAAACGTAACGACCTCGCACGAGTAGGTTTCTTTAAGCCATCTTAATATAATGGATGTATCGAGCCCACCTGAGTAAGCAAGAACAACTTTAATTACTTTATCCATGATTTCTTAGTTCACTTTTTCTTACTTTTATACTTGAGGACTTGAGTTGACCGCATGCAGCCATAATATCTTGCCCTCTTGTTTTTCTAACAGGGCTTGCATAACCTGCATTTTTAATGATGTCACTAAATTTCTTAATTTGCTCTTTATCAGAGCATTCATAGGGCGAATTAGGCCACGGGTTAAAGGGAATAAGATTAATTTTTGCTGGAATTCCTGAAATTAATTTAACCAGTTTACGTGCATCGGCCACGCCGTCATTGACCCCTTTGAGCATGACATACTCGAACGTGATGCGTTTTGCATTTTTAGCTCTTGGATATTCTCTGCAAGATTTAATCAATTCTTTTAAGGGAAACTTTTTATTAATTGGTACGATCTCATTGCGTAATTCATCATTTGTTGCATGCAACGATATCGCAAGCCTTGAATCCACTTCTTCTCCCCATTTCATTATTTCAGGGACTATACCTGATGTACTCAGTGTTATTCTTTTTGTTGATAATTGAATTCCCTCTTTATCACCCATAATTTCTGCAGCTAGTTTGACATTTTTATAATTATAGAGAGGCTCCCCCATGCCCATAAAAACAATATTTGAAATCTTTCTCACATGCTTAGTGGACCAATCAGACAGTTCATCCTTAGCTACTAGTAATTGTGAAACAATTTCTTCAGTGGTTAAATTACGGACTAACTTTTGTGTGCCTGTGTAACAAAATGTACAATTTAATGTACAGCCTACTTGTGACGATACGCATAAAGTCCCTCGATTGTCTTCGGGAATAAAAACTGTCTCTATGAGGTTTCCATCATTCAGTTTGAATAACCACTTTTGTGTTCCATCAATAGATTTTTCATGCGTTTGAATTTTTGGTCTTTTAATTTGATAAAATTGAGAAAGTGCTGACCTTAACTCTTTAGAGATCGAACTCATTTTTTCAAAATCAGTTTCACCTTTATTATAAAGCCAGTGCCATATTTGCTTAGTGCGAAATTTATCTTTTGCTTCGATGAGACCATTCGCGATCAAAGACTCATATATCTCCGATTGACTTAGTCCAATTAAGTCTGATTTTGCATCTGTCATGTTTGTTTATGAGCAGGCTTCGTCGATAGCCGCTAATGCTTTTGTAAATCCAATGAGTGAGTATGTATCTGTTATTTTAGTTCCTCTACTTGAGATACTCTTGACTTTGACGCGTGCCCCTTTTTTCATATCTTTTATGAGTTTCTTATCATTTTCGCCATCTGCTAGCCAGGCTCTTGATTCAACTGTGAAAAATTTGTAGTTGCTGTTATTGATGCTGACTTCAACCATACTCTTTGGTTTAAAGGTGAACCCCGTATCTACACTAGCTTCATGAGAGGTTCCATCATCCTGGAAATTTGTAATCATTAAAGCATGCTCGCCACGATTTAGATCTGAGGGATTGGTCGCAATCGGTTTTGAAATGATGTAGCAAATTTTAGACGTACCATCTATAAATTCTTTTGCTTGCCATGCTCCACTTTTGCCAAAAGAGCCAAGGTGTACAACATCGATGACTGCAAAAGCATTTATTGAACTCAGCAGCAATATTGATAGAATAAGTTTGAAATTTATAAATTTCATAGCTTGTAATTTATATCGAGATTCATAATTATGAAAGCAATTGTTTGTAAAGAATTCGGCCCTCCAAGCTCATTGGTTTATGAGGATGTTGAAGTTCCTGAATTAAAAAAAAGTCAAATACTGGTCGATGTGCATGCTGCTGGTGTTAATTTTCCAGACACCTTAATCATACAAGATAAGTATCAAGTAAAGCCGCCGCTTCCTTTTTCACCAGGAGGTGAAATATCAGGAACCATTAGCGCAGTCGGTGAAAGCATTACTGATTGGAAAGTTGGTGACGAGGTTGTTGCCATGACAGGTTTTGGAGGCTTTAGAGAACAAGTGATTGTCAGTGCTGGACAAATTTATAAAAAACCAAGCAGTATGGATTTTACTACGGCTTCTTGCTTTACATTAACTTATGGCACGTCACAGTATGCATTAAAAAATCGTGGACAACTCAAAGCAGGTGAAACGTTATTGGTTCTTGGAGCGGCCGGAGGTGTTGGTATATCAGCCGTTGAAATAGGCAAAGCTCTTGGCGCTAAAGTTGTAGCAGCCGCATCATCTGATGAAAAATTAGAAGTGTGCAAACAGTACGGTGCAGATGAAGTCATTAATTATGGTGGTTATGATTTAACGGACCGTGATCAAGTTAAACAATTTAGAAGTGAAATCGCTAAAGCAACAGGTGGCAAAGGACCAGACGTTATTTATGATCCTGTAGGCGCTGATTTTACTGAGCCTGCATTAAGAAGTATTGCATGGAATGGACGTTTTTTAGTTATTGGTTGGGCAGCGGGCCATATACCTAAAATCCCGATGAATCTTTATTTAATCAAAGGATGCTCAGCTGTAGGAGTATTCTGGGGACAGTTTACAGCTTTAGAGCCACAAAATCATTTGGATAATATGAACCAACTGACGAGTTGGTATGAAGAGGGCAAATTAAAAGCGCCTGTTACACAGGTTCTCCCACTTGAAAGAGGGCAAGAGGCTCTTGAAACAATTCTTGCACGTAAAGCTACCGGGAAGATTGCTCTGACGACTTCTTTCTATCAGACCTAGTAATTTTTAACTATAAATTTTATATTTTTATTAAACATAATTGTAATATTAGTTTTAATTTTTTGTAATATTTTCTTATTAAAATTGAAAAAATTTAAAAGGAAATTTTTATGAAAAATTATCTCACGTCTTTTATCAGCATATTTATATTTTTATCATTTACATCACTACCTGCATTTTCACATCAGACATTTTATGTTACCAACCCAAATGATAATCAGGGAGGATCATTGAGAGATGCACTTAATATGGCTTCAAATAGTAACCACGGATCACGAATATATATTTCATTTAAAGATGATATAAAAATTTCTAAAACACTTAATTACTCTGGTCAGTATCCAGTTGAAATTCATGGACTAGGTCAGACAGTGTTCACTGGCATTAACACGACATT
>CACHLP010000045.1 GCA_902580665.1 uncultured Pelagibacteraceae bacterium
ATATTCATTTCTGTTTCTTCATATCCTACTTCCTCTTCTGACTGCGAGGCCTCATCATCACTAAAAGATGACTGATTCTCTATCTCATCTAATTCATTATTTTCCAGTTGTTCTGTGTTATGATTTTTTTCCTCTTCATTTTTTTCATCATTGGTGTTTTGGTCATCATAATAATCTAAGTCATTTATTAATTTATTTACATTTTCAGCAAAAACTTTTTGATCATAAATATTCTCTAAAAGGGAATTGGAAGAGTCGCCAATCCTACTTTGAAGCCATTTCTTCCATACGTTTATTGCTTTATCAGAATCTTTAGGTAGATAATCAGGACTTACTTTATTTCTTAAATATAAATCAATAGCATCTTCAATATCAATATCAGATTGTTTAGAGATTTCAGAAATGTTTTTGTCTTTAAATTTATCTTCATAGAGTGAATGCAAATTATTTTTAACACCCCTCATCAATTTACTGCCTATAAGTTGTATGCGAGTATCTTCAAGTATTTCATAAATCCTTCTATTTTTTTCACCAGAGGGCTCGTATTCTTTAAAAGTATCTTGATTGTGATATTTATATCTTAGTGCTTGATTATCAGCATTCCCTCTAAGCTGGCTAAGCGACTCAGGATTAACATCTAACTTTATTTGGGGTAAAACAATCTTATTTTCAGATGAAGAACCAGTATCTTCAAATACAACTTCAAGCTCTTTGTTTTCAGCAATAGCCCTTGTAGCAGATGAGATAGCTCTTTTGATATCTTCTAAAATATCTTCTTTCACTATATTAAGTTAAATTCATTCTTTTCTAATGAGAGATCATCACCAAAACAGCGTTGATAATACTCAGATATAATCTGTCTTTCACTCTCATCACATTTATTTAAGAAAGTAAGTTTGAATGCCATTGCATAATTAAAGTCAAATATCTCTGCATTTTGAGCCCAGGTTAAAACTGTTCGTGGACTCATAACTGTTGATATATCTCCATTTGATAGGCCTTTTCTTGATAGGTCTGCTACTTTAATCATGAGTTCAACGATCTCTTGCTTTTCTTGCGTATTAAATGAAGGAACTTTTGAGAGCATGATTTGTTTTTCTTGCTCAAAATTAAGATAATTGAGTGTAGTTACAATATTCCACCTATCCATTTGACCCTGATTGATTTGTTGGGTTCCATGATATAAGCCTGTAGTATCGCCTAAACCAACCGTGTTTGTTGTTGCAAACATTCTAAAATAAGGATTTGGCTTTAAAACTCTATTCTTATCTAGAAGTGTAAATTTACCATCTGCTTCTAAGACTCTTTGTATTACAAACATAACATCAGGCCTACCTGCATCATACTCATCAAAAACTAATGCTGTTGGATTTTGTAATGACCATGGAAGAATTCCATCCTGAAATTCTGTTACTTGCTTACCTTCTTTTAGCACAATTGCATCTTTTCCTATTAAATCTATTCGGCTTATATGACTGTCTAGGTTAACTCTAATACAAGGCCAATTAAGCCTCGCAGCAATTTGTTCAATATGGGTAGATTTTCCGGTACCATGCAGTCCCTGCACCATTACCCTTCTATTATATTTAAAACCTGATAAAACTGCCATTGTTGTTGCTTTATCAAAACAATAGCTGCTATCGATATCTGGAACATATTCTGACTTCTTTGAAAATCCTTCAACATGTAAATCTGTATCAATGCCAAAGGCCTGATTAACTGAAATAGAAATGTCAGGCTTATTTTGAATTAGGTTTTCTGTTGCTGTCATGTTGATCCTTTATTATTTTGTAGGCTTCTAGAACCTTAGTAAGTTTTTCTTTGTTTTCTTCATTCAGTCCAACTGTATCAGGGTGAAGTTCTTTTACAATCTTTTTGAATTTAGATTTAATATCCTCTAATGAACTTTCTTTTTTGTCCATACCTAAAGTTGCTAGCGCATTTAGATATTTAGAACTATAAAAACTAGGGTGCATATTAAGGTTTTCAAGATTATTCATACCAGAAAACATCTGTTCGGAGATTTTTGATATTTTTTCGAAGTAATTCACATCATTCGTACCTATTTTTTTGGTTTTTCTATGGCCAATAATGTCGTTTTCAATAAAATCTTCAATTTCTTCAGCAGACATATCAGAAAAATAATTCCACTTTTTATTATATTCTCTAATGTGCTTCAAACAGAACCACACATATGTTTTAAGCTCTTTTGGCGATGAAGGTGCTTTAAATTCACCATCATTGGGGCAGTTTTCAAAAGAGCATTTTCTGTTATCCATATCGCAATTAATTATGTTAAGTATATATAGTTATATATGAGTCTTGAAAAAAATATAAACAGGAAGATTAATGATTTTTTTAAACCATCATTTTTCAAAATAATAAATTTCTCTGACCAACACAAAAACCATTATTCAGGCGAAAATAAAGATACTTCCCATATAAAACTTATTATAGTCTCTGAAGAATTTCTAAACTTATCACGAATTGATAGAGAGAGAAAAGTGCATAAAGTACTCGAACAGGAAATTTTAAATGATATTCACTCAATTAGACTAAAGCTGCATACTGAAGCAGAATATTCTCTAATTAAGTGAAGATATTTTTACTTGAGTAATAATATTTTTATTGGTTCCTAATATTTCAAACTTAAAACCATAATATTGAAAAATCTGACCAGTCTTGGGAAATGATCTTGACTCATTTATTATAAGTCCTGAAATCGTATTAGCTTCTTCATCAGGCAAATCCCATCCAAAACTTCTATTGATATTTCTTATTTCTGTCGAACCCTTTACTTTTACTGAACCATCTTGATTCCTCTTTATGTCAGAAAGCTCAATATCATGTTCATCACTTATCTCGCCCACAATTTCCTCTATAATATCTTCAAGACTGATCATTCCGCTCAGTACTCCATACTCATCTACAACCATAGCCAATTTAATTTTTCTATTAAGGTGCATTTGAAGTTGATCTTTCAGAGAAGTTGTTTCTGGAACAAACCATGTTTTAATAAGTGAATCCTTTATATCTTCCCGTGTAATTGAAAGGTTTTGTTTTTTCCCTGAGTAATTTCAGTAAATTTTTAGCATGTATTAGACCTATTATGTTTTCATTATTATCTTTCCAAATTGGGACTCTTGTATAGGGGCTTTCTATTACCTGATTAACAATATTTTCAGGATCATCATCAATATTTAGCATAAAAACGTTGCTTCTATGTACCATAATATCTTCAACTGCAATTTCAGATAAATCTAAAATGCCAGTAACCATGTCCTTGTCAATTTTAAATAGTCGACCTTCTTTATGGTGTAGGTCTACAGTTCCTCTTATTTCATCGGCAACAGATATACTGCGAGAATTTTGATCATGTTTAATTCCTAAAATTCCCAGAATATAAAAAACTATTTTTTCCATAATCCATGTAACAGGCGCCAGCACAGTAACCAGTGGTTTTAATAATGGACTAACAATCAACGCTAATTTCTCCGCAT
>CACHLP010000046.1 GCA_902580665.1 uncultured Pelagibacteraceae bacterium
TAAAGATTTTATTTCCGACACTTTCCCAGAATTGTGACTTGCTATTACAATATCTTTTAACAGCTTACATTCCTTTAAAAAGTTTTTTTTGATACTGAATTATTTGACTAATACCTGATTTTGCTAATTCAAACATGGAATTAAATTCATTTTCTGTGCAAAGTTTTTTTTCAGATGTCATTTGTATTTCAACTATTTTATTTGTTTCTGTAAGCACAAAATTAGCATCAACCTCAGCATTTTGATCCTCAATAAAATCTAAATCAAGCAATGGAACATTATCGACTATGCCACAACTTATGGCTGCAAGATTTTCCTTAATTGGATTAGTTTTTATAATCTTTTTTTCTATCATGCTTTGAACGCATAACTGAAATGCTACAAAAGCACCTGAAATTGAAGCGGTTCGTGTTCCACCGTCCGCTTGAATAACATCACAATCAATTAAAATTTGCATATCTTTTAAGAAACTAAGATCTGTTACCGCTCTCAACGATCTGCCAATTAAACGTTGTATTTCTTGTGTTCTTCCCGATTGTTTGCCTCTGACAGCTTCTCGGGACATCCTTTCAGTTGTTGATCTAGGAAGCATGCCATATTCAGCAGTTACCCAGCCCTGCTGCGAACTTTTAAGCCACCTTGGAACATTTTGATCTAAAGAAGCGTTACACAATACATGAGTTTCACCAAATTTTATCATGCAAGAACCCTCTGGATATGGGGAAAAGTTTGGAATAATTTCAAATTTGCGGAGATCACTTATTTTTCTCGTATTTCTCATATTAACGAATTCACTATACTATGTATTGACGAAAATAATATAGATCATTACATAATCAAAAAGAGATATGACAAAAAAAGATAAAAAGAAGAATATTTCTGACAAGAAATCCAAAGAGAATTCTGAAGAAGTTCAGGTAAAAGAAAATATTGACCATTCGGAACTTGAAGAAAAGTTAAAAGCAGCAGAAAACCAAATATTACTGTCTCTCGCAGATAACGATAATCTAAGAAAAAGATTTGATAGAGAAAAAGAGGATCTCAGTAACTATGTTATTTCTAGTTTCGCAAAAGAAATCTTGTCTGTATTGGATAATTTAGAGAGAGCATTGAAATCTATAGATCTGGATGAATTAAACAAATTAGATCAAAACATTTCACAACTTATTGAAGGTATTGAATTGACAGAAAAACAAATAATAACAGTTTTTGAAAAGTTCAAAATTGAAAAAATTAATTCTTTAGACCAAAATTTTGATCCAAACTTACATCAAGCTATGTTTGAAATAGAAAATCCTGATAAAGAACCAGGTATTATAACTGAGGTAGTACAAGAGGGATACCGTATTGGGGATAGGCTTTTAAGACCTGCCATGGTTGGAGTGGTCAAAAAAAAAGACTAATAATATCAATATCATAAATCTATAAAAGTTCATTGAATGAATAAAAAATACTTTCTATTAAGGGGGTTGTACACAAAAATGGACTACCTATATATAAGACTAATCAAATAAAGAGAATTATATGGGAAAAGTAATAGGTATAGATCTAGGAACAACTAACAGTTGTATCTCAATAATGGATGGTAAAGATCCAAAGGTAATTGAAAATGCTGAAGGTTCACGTACAACACCATCTATTATAAGCTTTGGTGCTGAGAGTGAAAAACTAGTTGGTCAGCCAGCTAAAAGGCAAGGAGTAACAAATCCAGAAAATACCTTTTTTGCAATTAAAAGACTCATGGGACGTTCTTTTGAAGATCCAATGGTAAAGAAGGACTCGGACATGGTTCCATTCAAAATTATAAAATCTGAAAACGGTGACGCATGGGTAGAATCTGGAAATGAAAAATATTCTCCTTCGCAGATTTCTGCATTTGTATTGCAAAAACTAAAAGAAGATGCAGAAAGATATTTAGGAGAAACAGTTGAAAAAGCAGTGATTACTGTACCAGCTTATTTCAACGATGCACAAAGACAGGCCACGAAAGATGCAGGTAAAATAGCTGGACTAGAAGTTGAAAGAATTGTTAATGAGCCTACAGCCGCCGCACTAGCATATGGTCTAGATAAAAAAGATGGCAAAACAATTGCTGTCTATGATTTGGGTGGAGGAACTTTTGATATCTCAATATTAGAAATTGGTGATGGAGTATTTGAGGTTAAATCAACTAATGGTGACACATTTCTTGGTGGAGAAGATTTTGACTCAAGACTTCTCAATTATTTAGCTGAAGAATTTAAAAAAGAGAATAATATTGATTTGACCAAAGATAAATTAGCTTTACAGAGGCTTAAAGAGTCAGCAGAGAAAGCTAAAATAGAATTATCATCTACTTCGCAAACAGAAATCAATCTTCCGTTTATTACGGCAGATCAATCAGGTCCAAAGCACTTAAACATTAAAGTTACAAGAGCTAAACTTGAAACATTGGTTGATGATTTAATTGAAAAAACAATCAAGCCGTGTGACGCTGCGTTAAAAGACGCAGGTTTAAGCGCTGGAGAAATTGATGAGGTTGTTCTTGTTGGTGGTATGACAAGAATGCCTAAAGTAATTGAAACAGTTAAAAACTTTTTTGGTAAGGAGCCAAATAAAGGAGTTAATCCTGATGAAGTAGTGGCTCAAGGAGCAGCTATTCAAGCAGGTATATTACAGGGCGATGTTAAAGATGTTTTATTGCTAGACGTCACTCCGCTTTCTCTTGGCATTGAAACATTGGGAGGGGTATTCACAAAACTAATTGATAAAAATACAACAATACCAACAAAAAAAAGTCAGGTTTTTTCTACAGCGGATGATAATCAAACAGCAGTGACAATACGTGTATGCCAAGGCGAAAGAGAGATGGCATCAGATAACAAGCTTCTAGGCAATTTTGATCTTGTTGGAATTCCACCAGCACCAAGAGGAGTACCACAAGTTGAAGTGACTTTTGATATTGATGCCAATGGTATTGTGAATGTATCTGCCAAAGATAAAGGAACTGGAAAAGAACAGCAGATTAAAATTCAAGCATCTGGTGGCTTAAGTGAAGAAGAGATAGAAAAAATGGTCAAAGAAGCTGAAGCAAATGCAGAAACTGATAAAAAGAAAAGGGAAACTGTCGATGTTAAAAATCAAGCTGATACGATGGTACACTCAGCAGAAAAAAATTTAAAGGAATTTGGAGACAAAGTTTCAGATCAAGAAAAAAATGCAATTGAGAACGATATTAAAACTTTAAAAGAAGCAATTGCCTCTGATGATATAGAAAAAATTAAGAGTGGACTTGAAGCACTA
>CACHLP010000047.1 GCA_902580665.1 uncultured Pelagibacteraceae bacterium
ATTCTTCTTACTTCACCTGGTATCCAGCCAAAACCTGAGTGTGTACCAAACTCATATGATAGATCAGCCAGCAACTGCATACCCACACATATCCCCATAAAAGGGACTTTGTTTTTTATAACCGAAACTTCAAGTGATGCATGCAAACCTTCTATGTTTAAAATTGCATTTTTACAATCACCGAAAGCACCTACTCCAGGCAACACAATCTTATCGGCTGACTGAATCTCTTTAGGATCATTGGTCACAATAATATTGTAAGGATTGCTTAAATCTGAGCTTACGCTTTCAAAAGCTTTATGAACAGAATGTAAATTTCCTGAACCAAAATTTATTATAGCTAGATTCATTTACTGAATTGTTTAATGGTATCTAAAACTTCCTCGACATGATTATTAACTTTTACTTTTCGCCATATTTTTAGGATCTTTCCATTTTTGCCAACGAGAAAAGTTGATCTTTCAATTCCCTTGTAGGTTCGTCCGTACATGCTTTTATTAACCCAAACTCCAAATTTTTCGCAAATTTTTTTCACTCTCATCAGAAAGAAGATTAAATTTTAATTTATATTTTTCAGCAAATTTACTTTGACGTTGAATAGAGTCTTTTGAAATTCCAAAAACCGTGGTCTCAAACTTGTTGAATTTTTTTAAATTACTTTGGAATTCACAAGATTCCTTTGTGCAGCCTGGAGTATCCGCTTTTGGATAAAAATAAATGATGGTCATATCTTTAGCTGGCAATTTAACTGCATCACCCTGTTGGTTATTAAGCTTAAAGGATGGAAGTTTTTGTCCTTCTTTTAGCATGATTATAGTTGGCCTTTTGTAGATGGTACTATGTTGCCCTCGCGTTTGTTTACTTGAACTGCTAATCTTAAACTTCGTGCAAGAGCTTTAAAGCATGACTCAATGATGTGGTGATTATTTTCTCCGTAAATATTCTCAACATGTAGAGTTGTTCCACTTGCCTGCGCAAATGCCTGAAACCACTCTTTAAAAAGCTCTGTATCAAAATCACCTTGTGAAGAAGTTATTTTGGGTGCACTAAATTTTACATTCCATATTAAGTAAGGACGATTGGATAGATCAAGAGCAACTCTTGAAAGCGTTTCATCCATTGGTATGTAAGAATGAGCGTAACGATTAATGCCTTGTCTATTACCTAATGCTTTTGACAAGCATTCCCCTATTGCAATACCAGTGTCTTCTGTTGTGTGGTGGTAATCAATATGTGTATCACCTGTAGCCTTAATGTTCATATCGATTAACGAATGCTTTGAAAATTGTTCCAACATGTGGTCAAGGAAACCTATTCCAGTTTTCACATTATACGAACCTGTGCCATCAATATTGATTTCAACGTTAATGGAAGTTTCTTTTGTCTCTCTTTTATAATTTGCAGTTCTCATATCAAAATCCACTCGGTTTTTATCAATAAATTACTGATTTATCTATAAAAAATATAATTTTTGAGCAATAAATAGCCTTGAAGTTATCAAATAAATAGCCACATATCATGAATAATGGAAAATCAACAAAGTACATCATGGCACGGAACTACAATCATCAGTGTTCGAAAGGGCAATCAAGTAGTCGTTGCTGGAGATGGGCAGGTAAGTTTAGGAAATACTGTAATTAAAGGTACAGCCCAAAAAGTGAGAAAAATTGGAGACGGAAGTGTCATTGCTGGCTTCGCAGGAGCAACCTCCGACGCATTTACTTTATTTGAAAGACTAGAAGCAAAATTAGAAAAGCACCCAAAACAATTAACAAGAGCGTGTGTTGAGCTTGCTAAAGATTGGAGAACTGACAAATATCTTAGAAGGCTGGAAGCACTACTGACTGTTGCTGACTCATCTACCTCATTGCTTATTACTGGAATGGGTGACGTATTAGACCCTGAGGGATCTATCATTGGCATCGGAAGTGGCGGTAACTATGCATTATCTGCAGCAAAAGCACTTATCGATAGTGATTTAACCGCTGAGGAAATTGCTTTGAAGTCACTTAAGATTGCAGGAGAAATTTGTGTTTTCACTAATAACAATATTACTCTAGAAAAAATAGAATATTAATCATGCAAGCATTTTCACCTCGAGAAATAGTCTCTGAACTTGATAGATATATTATTGGTCAGGATGATGCCAAGAAGTCAGTTGCTATTGCACTAAGAAACCGGTGGAGAAGACAACAGCTTCCCGAAGATATGAGAGAAGAAGTTCTTCCAAAAAATATTTTAATGATTGGACCGACTGGTATTGGTAAAACAGAAATCTCAAGAAGACTTTCAAAACTAGCTCAAGCCCCTTTTATGAAAGTTGAAGCAACAAAGTTTACCGAAGTTGGTTACGTTGGAAGAGATGTTGAGTCTATTGTTCGTGATTTAATTGAAATTGCCATCACTATGGTGCGTGAAATTAAAAGAAAAGAAGTTAAAGCTAAGGCACAACTAGCAGCTGAGGAACGAGTGTTGGACTCATTAGTTGGTCCTGGCGCTGGACCTACCACGCGTGAAAGTTTTAGAAAAAAATTAAGGAATGGAGAGCTTGAAGAAAAAGAAATCGAGGTATCAGTTCAAGATACTGGATCGTTTCCTACAATTGATTTGCAGGGAGGGCAAGGATCTGGTGTTGGCATGATTAATCTCAATGATATGCTAGGTAAAGCAATGGGTCCAAAGACAAAAAAGAAGAAAATGACCGTAGAAGACTCATACGAAACACTTGTAAATGAAGAGTCTGATAAACTTATTGATACAGACCAAATCGTAAATGAGGCAAAAAAAGCAGTCGAAGATAATGGTATCGTTTTCATTGATGAAATAGATAAAGTCTGCGCACGCAGTGAGAGAGTAGGTGGTGATGTATCTCGAGAGGGTGTTCAGAGAGATCTTCTTCCACTAATTGAAGGCACAACCGTGAATACAAAGCATGGCACTATAAAAACAGATCATATACTGTTTATCGCTTCAGGCGCTTTTCAACTATCAAAACCATCGGATTTACTGCCCGAACTGCAAGGAAGGCTACCGATAAGAGTAAGCTTAAAAGCATTAACGCAAGAGGACTTTAAACGTATACTCACTGAACCAAAGTATAGTTTGATTAAACAATATGAAGCTTTATTGGAAACTGAGAATGTCAAAATCAACTTCAGTAAGGATGGAATTGACGCCATTGCAACTCTTGCTGTTGATATAA
>CACHLP010000048.1 GCA_902580665.1 uncultured Pelagibacteraceae bacterium
TATTATTAAAAGACATCTAATATCAGCCATGCCAAGCTGTTCATCATCTAAATTATTAAATATTTCTTTTTCAAATATTCTATTAGCCTCAAAAAAATTTTTTAATGAAATTTTGATTCGGTCTTCACGAAGATAGAGCAAAGAAGATGCTTTAGTATTGGATGTATTTAAGTCAGCCATTATGACATAGTTATGATAAAAATATATATTAATCAAGGAGTTTTTCTGTTATGTAATCTATTCTTAAAATAAAATAATTTATGAAAATACCACCATTTGATAACAGAGACGGCTTTATATGGATGAATGGCAAATTTATTCCATGGAATGATGCTAAATGTCATGTCATTACTCAAGGACTTCATTATGCAAGTTCTGTTTTTGAAGGTGAGAGGGCTTATAAAGGAAAAATATTTAAATCTGAAGAACATACTAAAAGACTGTTTAAGTCAGCTGAAACTGTTGGCATAAAAATTCCGTATTCTCATGAAGAAATTAACCAGGCTAAAGATGATCTAATCAGTAAGATGGGTTATCAAGATTGTTATGTTCGTCCAATTGCTTGGCGTGGAAGTCAGCAGATGGGATTATCTACATCTAATGCTGATATAAATGTTGCTATCGCCGTTTGGGATGATTGGGCATCTTACTTTAAAATTGAAGATAGAAAAGCAGGACTAAGATTGATTACATCACCCTGGAAACGACCAGCACCTGATACTGCTCCATGTGAAGCTAAAGCATCGGGTCCTTATGTTATTTGTACAATGTCAAAGGAATATGCAGAAAACAATGGTTACAATGATGCTCTTATGCTTGATTATAGAGGTTATGTGGCGGAAGGAACTGGAGCGAATATATTCTTTATAAAAGATAAGACAATACATACACCTATACCAGATTGTTTTCTAAACGGCATTACCAGGCAAACAGTTATTGAAATGGTAACAAAAAAAGGATTTTTAGTTGAAGAAAAACATATAATGCCGGACGAAATAACTAATTATGATGAAGCCTTTTTAACTGGTACAGCAGCAGAAATTACTCCTATACAATCAATTGATAGCATTAAATTTAAGACTGGCGATGAAAGTCAAAATTTTCAGTTCATGCAAGATTATCATGATCTAGTGAGATCTTAGTCAAAAAACATTTTTATAGTACTGATATCCACTATATATTGACGCTATCATTGCAATCCATAGAAGTGCTACACCTAAATTGTTAATTAATAACAGACTGCTGTAAACATCTGCCAGGAGTATCAAAAACAAGCTGCTCATTTGAGCCACAGTTTTATATTTACCTAAATTTGATACAGGTATTTCTTTTTTATTATCTTCACTTGATGCATATTCTCTCAACCCAGAGATTAATATTTCTCTAGCTATAATTAGATATGCAGGTATCAAATGTATACCTAACAACATGCTATCAGAAATAAAAGTAATCAAGATAAGAACAACAAAGAGTTTATCAGCGATAGGATCGAGCATTCTTCCAAAATTTGATGTATTTTTTGTCTTTCTGGCAATTAACCCATCAAGATAATCAGTAATTGATATCACAATAAATAAAACTATTGATAAGAAATTTATTAAATTTGAGTCAGAGAAAATTAATATGATTAGGACTGGAAGCAGTACTATTCTTGTAATTGTTAATATGTTTGGTAATTTTGACATTAATTATTAAAATAAGCATATATTTTTTCTGATAGCAACCTGCTTATTCCCTTTACCTTCATAATATCTTGAGATGATGCAGTTTTAATATTTTTAATTGATCCAAAATGATTCAGTAGTAGTTTTTTTCTAACTCTTCCCAAGCCTTCAATGGGTTCTAGTTCTGACGTGTGCATTTCTTTTTTTCTTTTGTTTCTGTGAGCACCAATTGCATATCTATGTGATTCATCTCTTAGCCTTTGCATAAAGAAAAATGAAGGTGTATCTTTCTTTATATAATTTTTCTTATCATTGAAAATAATCTGATCTAGGCTCTCCTTTCTTCCTTCGCCCTTAAAAATTGAAGCTAATTTAATTTTATTTAAATTTTTCTCATCTAATATTTTTTTAGCTAAATCATAATGACCTTTGCCACCATCTATTATGAGAAAATCAGGTAGATTATGATATTTTTTTTGGTTTTTTATTGCTTCAGAAGAAAACCTTCTCTCTAGAACATGCCGCATCATACCATAATCGTCTCCTGGTTTAACTTTGTTTGAATCAATATTAAATTTTCTATAAGATTTTTTATCGAAACCTTCGTGTGAAAATACAATCATGGCTCCAACAGCATTTTTGCCAAACAAGTGACTGTTATCAAAAGCTTCTATTCGATTAATATCATGGGTAATTCCTAAATCTTTCTTTAAGGCTTTTAAATTTTCTTTATCAGAGAACGACTGGGTTATGTGATTTTTTAACGACAATTCAGAATTTCTTATTGCATAATTAACGATTTCTAATTTTTTACCTTTTTTTGGGATTAAAAAATTTGTCTGATAAGAATAAATCGATTTTAGTGAATTTTTAATGAGTTTAGAATTATTAATGGGAGTATTAATTAGTACATTTTTTGGAGGTGAATACTTTGTATAAAAATCGACTATAAACCTTTCTAATATTTCATAAGTTTCAACTTCTTCTCCATGTTTTGGAAAGTATGATCTATTCCCCCAATTTTGGCCTGATCTGTAAATAAATACCTGCACACAAGATTTGTTTCCTTTTCTTGAAATAGATATCACATCAGTATTTTTAATATCATGTAAGTTTATATTCTGTTGGCTTTGAATTTGAGTTAAAGCTTCAATTTTATCTCTATAACTTGCTGCTTTTTCATAATTCATCATTTCACTTTCTTTTTCCATCTTCTTTGAAAGCTCTGCCTGCAGAGTACTGTGATGGCCTGAAAGAAAATTTTCAGCATTCTTTACTGTTGACTTGTAGTCTTTTTTATTAATCGTATCATTTACGCAAGGTCCGCTGCATCGTTCAATTTGATAAAGAAGGCATGGTTTTGATCTGTTTTCAAATATTGTGTCATCACATGAACGCAGTAAGAAAACTTTCTGCAGTATCTTTAATGTATAATTAAGAGAGTTAATTGTTGCAAATGGTCCAAAAT
>CACHLP010000049.1 GCA_902580665.1 uncultured Pelagibacteraceae bacterium
TCAAAAAAAGATCTTTTACATAAAGTTTGGAGTTATGGTGAAGGAATAGATACTCATACTTTAGAAACACATGTTTACGCGTTAAGGAAAAAAATAGAGATGAAGTTGAAAATGAAAGATTTGATAATATTCGAAGAAAAAAAAGGATACTATTTAAATAAATCAATTTTATAGTGATTAAACATTTAAGAGTAAGTGTTCTCTTTCCCATGCACTAATAACATTTTGGTATGCGTCATGTTCAGTTTGTTTAATTTCAGTATATAAAGTTATAAACTCTTTACCCAAACTCTCAGATAATTCATTGCTTACTCTAAGCCTCTTTAGTGCATCAGGAAGATATTTTGGAATATTGTGTCTTCTTTCAAATGCATCTCCTGCAATAGGTTTTTCTGGTTCTATTCTTTCTTTAAGGCCGAGTAAGCCACATGCCAATGATGCAGCAATAGCAAGATAAGGATTTGTATCAGCTCCAGGAATTCTATTTTCCACACGTCGTGAATTATTTTGAGATGTCGGGACTCTAAAAGCCACAGTTCTGTTTTCAATACCCCAGTGTGTATTGATTGGAGCTGAAGCATCAATTACAAATCTTCTATATGAATTAACATAAGGTGCAAACAAAAGCATGGCATCTGGTAAGTATGTTTGTAAACCACCAATAAAGTAAAAAAACTCTTTTGAATTATTTCCTTCCTTATCAGAAAATAAATTTTTTCCTGTTTTTGATGAAACTAAGTTTTGATGAATATGCATTGAGCTGCCTGGCTGACCTTGATATGGCTTAGCCATAAAGGTTGCATGAATGTTATGTTTCAAAGCAACTTGTCTAACAGCTCTTTTAAACATAAAAGCTTGATCGGCTAAAGCTAGAGGATCGCCATGGTTCAAATTAATTTCTATCTGTGAAGGACCTGACTCATGTACAAGAGTATCAACCCCGATATTCATTAACTCACAGTAATCATAAATATCATCTGTCAATTTATCAAATTCATTAACAGCATCAATGCCAAAAACTCTACTCCCTGTCTCTCTTCTTCCAGATTTTCCAATCGGAGTTTTTAATGGCAAATCAGGATCTAAGTTTTGCTCACAAAGATAGAATTCTAGTTCTGGAGCAACTACTGCTTGAAGATCTTCATCGTTTAACTGCTTAACGATATTTTTTAAAACTTGTCGTGGAGCTAACCTAGAAGGTTCATTTGATGGATAATTGAGATCACATATTATTTGTGCAGTTGGCTCTTTATTCCAGGGTATTTTCCTAATTGTTGAAAGATCTGGTACCATGAAAAGATCTTCCTCAACGTAATCAATTACTTCGCTTTGATAAACCCACTTACCTGATACTGTTTGCCCAAAAACAGAATCTGCTAACCTTAAGCTTAGCTCCTTAAATGATTTGACAAATCGTTCTACTGGCAAGATCTTGCCCTTCGATGAACCCGCCATATCTGGGAAAATACATTCTACTTCTGATATTTTATTTGACTCAAGCCATTGCTTGAGTTCACTAAGGGAACTAACCGTCATAAATTAAATAATGAAAACTATTTCTCAACCTGCCTGCAGTTTAGTTACGTCTATACTTAACTGCGAATAAATTTTGGCTAATAAATATATTCTTTTTTATGTTTGTAAACTCTAAAACAGTTTTATTATTTAATTCGTCAGAAATCTCCCACTTTTTAAGCTCTATAGTATCTTTGTTAAAGGCTAGAATAACATAACTCATATTTTTATCATTTTTGTTACCAGCTTTAATTTCATAGTTAAATTCATTTTCAATTGCATAATCTATCTTAAACTCTTGATTAATATCTAGGTTATTTGTAAGAAGTTTTTTAAGAACGTTGCTTCCTATTGAATAGCTGTCAATTTGAAAACCCTCCTTATCAACTATACGTAATAAGCTTTCATTAGTAACAATGTCCTCTTTTTTATTTGTATAAACAAACTTAGATTGATACGGCTTAAAGAAGTAAAATCTACCAATTTCTATATTGCCATCCATATCAAACTGAGAGAATTCACCAGACATTGTTTGTATTTCATTCCAACCACTTTGAATTTTGGAAATAATTGACTCAGTCTCGGCGTTCGCAACCCCCCACGGGATCAGAGTTAAAATCAAAAAAATAGTAAGACGAACCATTAATTTGTAAATCTATCATAATTGATTTCTCTTTTGCCTGTGTGATTTGCTGAACTGATATACCCTTGCTCTTCTAACTGATCCATTATCCTTGCAGCACGATTATAGCCAATTTGAAGTTTACGTTGAAGCAAACTTGTTGAAGCCTTTCCTTCTTTTGAAATGATGTCTATAGAGTCACTAAACAAAACATCTTTATCATTATCCGATAAAGTATTATCGTCATCATTATTTTCTTCCTCCTCTTTTGTAATTTCATCATCATATTCAGGTTGGCCTTGTCTTTGAAGTGATTTAACAATCTTTTCAATTTCATTATCAGATATAAACGGTCCATGGATTCTTGTTGTCTGCCCCCCTGCAGTCATCATCAACATATCACCTTTTCCAAGCAATCTCTCGGCACCTTCTTCTCCAAGAATAGTTCGGCTGTCAAATTTGGAACTTACTTGAAAACTTATTCTGCTCGGAAAATTTGCTTTGATTGTTCCAGTTATCACATCGACACTTGGTCTTTGTGTAGCCATAATTAAATGGATTCCTGCTGCTCGTGCCATCTGGGATAATCGCTGGATTGTATGTTCGATTTCTTTTCCAGCAACCATCATTAAATCTGCCATTTCATCAACTACAACAACAATAAATGGCATTTTCTTATTTTCTATTTCTATTTCCTTTGTTTCTGGTTGACCTGTTTCTGGACTAATTCCAGATTGAATGGACCTAATGATTCTTTCAGATTTATTAATAGCATCAGCAATTCGGATATTATAATTTTCGATATTTCTTACCCCCAAAAGAGACATTTTTTTATATCTTGACTCCATTTCTCGAACAACCCATTTG
>CACHLP010000050.1 GCA_902580665.1 uncultured Pelagibacteraceae bacterium
TTTGTCTAATTCTCTTATTATATCAATTGTGGCAGGAAAGAAGATCTCTAATTTAAAAAAAATATTTACTCTTAATAAAGGAATTGTTAGAGCTATGACAAATACCCCAGCATCAGTCAATATGGGTACAACTCTCATTTATTTTGATAAAACTATTAAAAGTGAGCAGAAGAAAATTGTTAAGAATTTCCTCTCATTGCTTGGGCAAATCAGTGAAACCGAAAATGAGAGAATTATTGATGATTTTACGGCAATATTTGGAAGTGGACCTGCCTATATTTTTCTATTCATTGAAACTCTTATTAAAATAGCAGATCAGTCTGGATTCAAAAATTCAAAAAATATGGTTTTTCAAACCTTTCTTGGTTCTCTTCTGCTTCTTTTAAATGAAAAAGATAGCATAACACATTTAAAAAAGAGTGTTACCAGTAAGGGGGGAACAACTGAAGCTGCGCTTGAGATATTAGAGAACAAAAACGGTCTTAGTGCTCTAATATCTAAAGCCATAGATAAAGCAAAGAAAAGATCCAAGGAGCTCAGCAAGGTAAATTAATTTTGTATTATTATAGCTACGTCCAAGCCGCCTAAATAACTATCGTGCAAACTTATTTTTCCGTTTATTGAACCAAGTAATGATTTAGTTGTTGCTAGACCCAAACCTGAATTAGTTTTATTTTGATTTCTACTTTTATCTATTCTATAGAAAGGTTTGAATACATTTTCTTTTTCTTCATTATCAATGCCAGGGCCGTTATCATGAATATTGATTTTAATCATTTTATTATTCACCTCAGCCTTAATGATAATTCTACTTGCTTTATCAATCGCATTGTTCAAAATATTCGTAATTGAGCGTACAAATACATTTTCGTTTACAGTCGCAGCCTCATCATTAAGTATCTCTAAATCAATTTCATGGTTTCTAAAATGAACATCATTTTTAATTTTAATGATAGCTTCTATTGGATTTATCACTGACCTATCTTTTGAGTCGTCAGAGGCGGCGTAATCAAGGTACTCAATAAGCATTTCATTCATATGATTAATTTCGTCATTAATTTCTTTTTTTATATCCTTATTATCTAGTGTTTCTATTATTAGTTTCATTCTGGTTAATGGTGTCTTTAAATCATGACTGACCCCGGCAAGCATTAGAGAGCGCTGATCAATTTGTTTCAATATTCGATTTTTCATTTTTATAAATTCTTTACCTGCTTGTCTAACTTCAAGGGCCCCTGAAATTTTAAAATTATCTAACTCTTGTCCTTTGCCAAATTGCTCTGCTGCTTTTGCTAAGTTACTAATTGGTTTTACTTGGTTTTTAAGGAACAAATAAGAAATTAGAACTAATATAAGTGCAGATATAATCTGCCACCCAAGAAAAATATGGTTTCTCGAAGTTGTTATTCTATCTTTTGGAAAAGTAAGCATAATATATGAAGACTCAAATTGTATTATCACTTCAATTGTATCATTAAGCGTCTCTTTTATTGAAAAAGGATTTTTAATTCTTGTGGCAAGTTCTTGACTAAAGCTATTAAGAATTTGAGTATTATAATTTTCTGTCTCACTAAAAAATTCTAGCTGATCAAAAGTACTTAATTCAAATAGAAATATTTCTTGTAATTCTTTTTTATTAATAAAAGAACTTTGCCCTTCATAGTATTGTCTTGTAACCATTTGTATTTCCATTGCAACTGATCTCGAGAGCCTATTCAGTGTACGCTCCCACAAACTATTATAGTAATAGGATAATATAATTAATTGAAACATGACTATTGGAAATAAAACTATTAAGATGGTACGGCCAAGTAAGCTTGTAGGGAGTAAATTTCTAAACATTATTTAATCTATCCACAGTTCATATCCTGAACCTCTTTTTGTTCTTAAAAACCTTGGTATTTTAGGATTTTTTTCTATTTTCTTTCGTAATCTATTAATGCATACGTCTAATGTACGTTCCTGCGAAAAATTTAACTCCTTTATTAATTGATCTCTAGAAAATGATTTACCTGGATCAGCTGACAGCAGTTGTAAAATTTTTAACTCATTTTGATTAAGTGATAAGTCTGTTGTTCTTCCTTTTATGGAACCGCTTAATAAATCTATTACTATATTATCTAATTGAATCTTACTTTTAATATTTTTAGTCGACGTTTTACTAATTATATTTCTTATTCTTAGCAGTAATTCCTTTGGTTCAAAAGGTTTACTTAAATAATCATCAGCACCAATTTCGAGTCCATGAACTCTATTCT
>CACHLP010000051.1 GCA_902580665.1 uncultured Pelagibacteraceae bacterium
ATAAAACAACAAGTACTATAAATAAGGTTAATATTTCTATTTGGAATAACAATAACCGAGATATTGAAGCCAAAAATTGTTCAACTGGGGAGCAAAAATCAATCTTGTTATCAATTATCATTTCAGTTGCGTACTTGATTAAAAACAAACATTTGGGCCGCTCACCTATATTATTATTAGATGAAGCTATGGCCCATTTAGATGATATGCATAAGGAATACCTTTTTAGAGAATTATCAAAATTAGAATCTCAAGTTTTATTTTCAGGTGTTTCAAAAGACTTATTTACCAATATTACTGATCAAACAGTTTTCTTTGAGATGAAAAATATTATATAATAATTTAGTGAACACACCTTCAAATAACTACAGTGCAGATTCAATCAAGGTATTAAAAGGTCTCGAGGCAGTCAGGAAGAGACCTGGTATGTATATTGGTGATACGGATGATGGCAGTGGTCTACACCATATGATATTTGAAGTTGTTGATAATTCAATTGATGAAGCTCTTGCAGGACATTGTGATCGAATCTCGATTACATTAAACGCTGATGGCTCCGTTTCTGTTGAAGATAATGGTCGAGGAATACCAACCGACATCCATCCTGAAGAAAAAATTTCTGCCGCGGAAGTTATAATGACACAATTGCATGCTGGTGGTAAATTTGACCAAGACTCCTACAAGGTTTCGGGTGGACTGCATGGAGTTGGAGTTTCAGTAGTGAATGCTCTTTCATCAAAATTAAGTCTAAATATATTTAGGCAAGGATGTGAATATCATATTGAATTTAATCATGGAGATGCAATTAAACCGCTAAGTCAGATAGATAAAAATATAGAACACAATGGTACAAAGATAACATTTTTTCCTGATGAAGAAATATTTTCAAATATTGAATTTGACAGTAAAGTTCTGAAACAGAGATTTAGGGAAATGGCATTTCTAAATTCTGAAATTACAATTGTGTTTTCAGACAATAGATCAGCCGATAAAAAAGAAACAGTATTTCATTTTGAGGGGGGAATTTGTGAGTTTGTTAAATATTTAGATAAATCAAAAAAATCATTAATCGAGAAACCAATTTTTATTCAAGGTACAAAAAATAAAATTGAATTTACCTGTGCTCTTTGGTGGAATGATAGCTATTATGAGCAAATATTAACATTTACAAATAATATTAGACAGAAAGATGGAGGCACACATTTATCAGGTTTTCGTTCATCCGTTACTAGAGTAGTAAATAGTTACCTTGAAGGAAGTAAAAATTCTAAGAAGCAGGGTGTTCAGCCGAATAGTGATGATATAAGAGAAGGTTTGACGTCAGTAATTTCAGTGAAAGTTCAAGACCCTAAATTCTCATCCCAAACTAAAGATAAATTAGTATCCTCTGAAGTAAGACCCGTAATAGAAGGAATTGTAAATGAAAAACTAACAGACTGGTTTGAAAGGCATCCAAATGTATCAAAAGAAATTGTTCTTAAAATTCAGAAAGCTGCTGAAGCAAGGGAGGCTGCAAGAAAAGCAAGAGAATTAACAAGAAGAAAAACTGCTTTAGAAATTACTAATCTTCCTGGTAAGCTCGCGGATTGCCAAGAAAAAGATCCATCTCTTTCAGAAATTTTTATTGTTGAGGGAGATTCTGCTGGAGGTTCTGCTAAGCAGGGACGAGATCGTAAGTTTCAAGCAATACTTCCTTTAAGAGGAAAAATTCTAAACACCTGGAAATCAAGGACAGACAAGATTTTAGGTTCAACCGAAATTGGAACACTGATAACCGCACTTGGTACTGGAATAGGAAATCAAGAATTTGATCTAAACAAGTTAAGATATCATAAGGTTGTTATTATGACAGATGCCGATGTTGATGGATCACACATTAGGACTCTATTACTAACATTTTTCTTTAAAGAGATGAGGAGTCTTATAGAAAATGGAAATTTATATATAGCTAGACCACCTCTTTTTAAAATTAAAAGAGGAAAGGAAGAACATTATTTGAGTGATGAAAATGCACTTCAAGAATCTCTTATCAAATATGGAACAAAAGATTTTTTGTTTAAAACAGCACTTAAAAATGAGTATTCTGGTAAGGACCTAACTAATATGCTTGTTAAAGTAGGAGAAATAATTAATTTTTTCAATAAAATTCCAGATAGATATGATCAAAAAGTACTAGAGCAAATTGCAATCGCAGGATGTTTAG